>JAHCSU010000049.1 GCA_023522315.1 Nostoc sp. CCCryo 231-06 | reverse complement strand
AACTACGTAAGAACGATTTGAGTTGTGACCACCATAATTCAATTGGATTAAAATCAGGAGAGTATGATGATAAACTTAGGACTGAAGCGCCGACAGATTCAATCATTGGCACAATTGAATCTCGTTTATGCGCGGATAAATTATCCATTACTACCATTGCTCCCGACCATAACTGCGGCACTAAAAACTTAGATACAAATACTTCAAATGCGTTGCCATCCATTGAATCATTCATTGTCATTAATGCCACTACTTTTTTAATACTAATGGCTCCAATTACTGTAACCTTTGAACCCCGATAAAAGGGGTTGAGAGAGTAAGCTCTTGTTCCTAATTGTGAACGGGCATGAGTCCTGGTTAAGCCAAGCAGGATACCAGTTTCGTCAAGAAATACTAAATTTTCTGGTTCTATATTTTTGACCTGATCCCAATAATCTAATCTTAAATTCAGGACTCTTTCAGTAAGAGCTTGGGTACTCCGCGTTGTTTTTTTTTACGATTTAATCCTAATTTCTGTAATGCAGAACACATTGCACTTCGACCTACCCAATTACCAGTCTTGTCTGCGAATAATTCACACAACTCTATCAATGTTGCATCTGGATGTGCTTCAACTAATTGTCTTAAATCTATGTCTGCATTTGTCAGATGACTAAATTGTGGTTTTCCTCGCGGTTTGGGTT
>JAHCSU010000488.1 GCA_023522315.1 Nostoc sp. CCCryo 231-06 | reverse complement strand
CTAAGATTCCATCTCTGCCAATTCTAACCAGCGTTCAGTCGCCACATCGATCGCTTGCTTGAGCTTTTCCACATGATCATACAATTTCTGCACTTGGCTATAACTACCCGGTGAGACATTTGCCAGTGTTTTCTCGGTTTCCGCCTTCTGTGCCTCTAACTCGGCAATTTTACCTTCCAACTGCTCAAATTCTTTTTTCTCCCAGTTGGATAACCTCCGCCGCTTGGTATTCTCTACATCCTTCGGTAAAGCCGCACCATTTTGCACTTCGACATTTTTAGGCTTCTCCTTAGCGTTAGCAGCTTGTTGCTGTGCCTCTTCAGCCTTCTTATAGTCCAGATAAATCGAGTAATTACCTGGATATTGCCTCAGATTACCGCCTTCCTCAAAGGAAAATACTGTGTCGATGGTGCGATCGAGAAAGTAGCGATCGTGAGAAACTACAATTACACAACCAACAAAATCTTCTAAATAATCTTCTAATACTGCCAATGTCTGAACATCTAAATCGTTTGTCGGTTCATCTAAAATCAAGACATTGGGCGCACTCATCAAAACCCGCAACAGAAATAAACGGCGTTTTTCACCACCAGAAAGTTTATTAATTGGCGCATACTGTTGATTACCAGGAAACAAAAACCGCTCCAACATTTGCGAAGCAGTAATTTGAGTCCCATCGGTAATTTTGATAAATTCTCCCTCTTCTTTGATGTAGTCAATCACGCGCTGATTTTCGTTTAAAGCTGTGAGCAATTCTTCAGAATGTTGGTCAAAATAACCGATATGAATTGTAGTACCAATTTCTGCAATACCTGAATCTGGCTTAATCTGGCCAGTAATAATATCCATTAAAGTGGATTTACCAGCACCATTAGCGCCGATAATGCCGATGCGGTCTTCTGGGCTAAATTCGTAGGTGAAATTATTAATCAGGATACGCCCATTGTATGCCTTAGAAATGTTATCTAATTCAATAACTTTTTTGCCAATGCGACGACCAACTGTCGAAATATCAACCTTACCCTGAACTTGTTTAAATTCAGTATCCCGCAAAGCATGAGCGCGGTCAATTCTAGCTTTTTGCTTGGTACTTCTGGCTTTCGGCCCTTTTTTGAGCCATTCTAACTCGCGCCGCAACAAGCCTTGGTGTTTACGTTGACTACTTACGCCAGATTCTTCAGCTAAAGCTTTCTTTTCGAGGTAATATGAATAGTTACCTGTATAGGTGTAAATGTCGCCTCGGTCGATTTCAATAATCCGATTGGTAACGCGATCTAGAAAGTAGCGATCGTGGGTAATAAGGAAAAGTGCGCCGCGATAGCGATTTAAATAACTTTGTAACCATTCTACAGAAAGAGCATCAAGATGGTTTGTCGGCTCATCCATGAGCAAAACATCTGGTTCTGCTAGCAACGCCGATGCTAAAGCAATACGCTTGCGATAGCCTCCAGACAAAGTGCCTATCTTGGCGTCAAAGTCAGAAATTCCTAATTTGGTGAGGATGATTTTAGCATTAGTTTCTAATTCCCAAGCACCAGTTGTATCCATCCGTTGCATCACCACAGAAAGGCGAGACATCAGTTGGCTATCATCTGGATAGTGAGCCAATTTATCTGAAATTTCTTCATACTCACGCACCAAAGCCGTATGTTCGCCACTGTCAGCAAAAACTTGCTCTAAAACTGTGTGATTTTCATCTAAATCTGGCAACTGGGGTAAGTAGATAATTTTAGAACCGGAGTTGACTAAAATCTGACCGCTATCAATCGATTCTAACCCGGCGATCATTTTTAATAGGGTTGATTTGCCTGAACCGTTAGTACCAATTAAGCCAACCTTATCGGTAGCATCGAGGCTAAAACTAGCATCTTTTAAAATTTCCTTGATGCCAAAGTCTTTTTTTACTGATTGGAGTGTAATAATACTCATAAGATTTAGTAGTTTTTCATTGATTATTAGTTAGTAGGTAAGGCACATACCCTACCTACATTCGCTGAATTCTATACAAATAAATCCAAGGGGAGATGTCCATACATTTCGTTGATTCCGTCTTCGTGGTAAGACTGACAAGACACTAATACGCCACGATGATGTCCAGGATATGAATCGAGATAACACAAGCCATTTTTACCATTTAATTTGATATAAACTGGGCCTTCTGGTGTAAGTAAATTGTCTGGCGGTTCATAACCCAAAGCCAGAGAATAAGTCTTCATGGCAAGTATTCCTTCTTCTGCTGTATCAGCACAAATTCCTAAAATTTGATAATCAGCAAGTTTGGTGAGCAAAATTAAGGCACTACGAATTACTGATTTTTCTGATGGCTTGAGGACAGGCGCAATGTCTAGACAGTTGAATTTATTCAGTAATTTTTTCGCTTCTTCAGTAGTGAGATTCTGAGGATTGGGGGTTGACATAAACTTCGATATTGTCTTGTTGGTTTTTCTATTGTGTAGAAGTTGGGACTAGTGCCGCAAGGCGGAAGTCAAAAGTCAAAAGTCAAAAGTCAAAATGCCTTAATTTTGGGCTTTATGGCTGTAATGAAATGGTAAGTTTATTTCCGCCAACTTGTACTAAACCGCGTCCATCTTGAAAACTGTAATTCTTTCCGTATGAAAAGAAAAAACCCTCATCCCCCAGCC
>JAHCSU010000487.1 GCA_023522315.1 Nostoc sp. CCCryo 231-06 | reverse complement strand
AACTGGTTTGCTAGTTGCTGCTACTGTACCTCATAATAGCCGGAAGTGCTGTAATATTTATCTTTTGGTTGCTTGATTGGGCCATAGGGGCTAGTGCCGCCACTGATGACTACACCATTTAGTTTAATTGGAAAGGATAATTGAGTACTAGATTGGTATTGTTCAAAAAAAGAACAATTAATCATCGAAAAAACGTTGTTTGCGTAAAGTTTCTTATATTCGTCTGTTACTTCCGAGAACAACTTATTTTTGAAAAAAGGGCTGTAATGTCCACCTTCTCCTTTATAATATTTACCCTCATTTAGACCCATATTATCTACCTCTCCGGTAATTTGGTCTATTTGCATTTTGCGAAGATCAATAACTTGTAAATATGCTTCGTTACCATTTGTTAATTCTTTTTTATATAAAGCTGCCCCCGTAAGATAGTTTGGAGAGGCTGATAAGAAGATAAAGGGTTGGAAACTTGGGCAATCAAAAAGCTACTCAGAATCGGCAGCAGAAAAAGCAATAAATTGATTACAACATTCATAGTCTCTTGACCACAATTGCACAAAAAGTTGTCGTTACCACTTTAAGGCTAATCAGTTGCAATCGCATTTACAAAACTTTAGTTAATTTCACTTAGAAAACTTTTTGATTTGAGCTAGTAGTCTGTCTCATTAAAATTGAAGGGTTATAAAAGTTCGTAGTAAGGACTTTAGTCCTTGATTTGAGCGATAAATCGCCCACTACAAACCCTTCATCACTAGTAGTCTGTCAAGAAATAATTGACGGATAGATTCCTTGTAGAGACGGCGATTTATCGCGTCTCCCTAACCGTCAAAATGAATTTGACAGACCACTAACAGATTTATAAGTTCATTGCAATGATTGCTGCAAATGTTAAAGCGTTTCTTATACATCAAGCAACATTAGCTGCAAACGTTAAAGGGTTTGCAACAACAACTTATACATTTCTTGCAAATGCTTAATTTTTTCTTATACATGGAAGAGCAATTGTTGCAAATGTTTAAGCATTTGTTGCAACTGATTATAGCTGACCTGCAAATAATTAAGCCTTTCTTATATATCAAGCAACATTAGCTGCAAACGTTTAAATTTTGACAACTAATGTTTAAATAATAGCGATGTCTACGACGGGATACGCCTACGCTGTTGAGTTAGTAGTTGTTAAGGAGGCAGAAGAAATCCCTATAAATAAATTGGAGCAGACAACGCTTGCTGTAGCATAATTGTGGTTTTGTACTAATGGTATAAGAGATGACGGCTCAATTTGAATACAGCACTCTTGCGAATCCACAGGATATTCAGCAGCTTGGGACTATCCTTGAGCAGTGTTTTATCAGCGCACTTGGTGGCGAGGAAGCTTACATCAATCTGATTGGTGTAGAAAACTTCCGCATTATCAGTAAATTGGAGCAAGTAGCTGGTGGATTGGCAACTCTGGATATGGGCCAGTGGTGGGGTGGTGTGCGTGTACCAATGACAGGAATTGCCGTAGTGGGCATTGCTCCAGAGTATCGCGGTTCGGGAGCTGCGATCGCTCTTATGCAGCACACCCTCAAAGAACTTTATACTAGGGGTATACCGCTCTCTGCTCTTTATCCAGCTGTGCAAACCCTGTATCGAAAAGTCGGGTATGAGCAGGGGGGTAGCTGGTGTAATTGGGAAGTTGCAACCAATACTATTCAGCTACGGGAGCAACCCCTACCTTTGCAACCAGTAGTTCCGATAAATCATCAAGTCTTTCACGAACTATATCAGCAACAGGCGAGAGTAACGCATGGATATTTAGACCGACATCCCGCAATCTGGGAGCGATTAATCCAAGCAGATAATAACGAAGTAGTCTATGCCTATTTTATTGGTACAAAAGACCAACCCGAAGGTTATATCATCTTCACTCAAAAACGAACACAAGATGGTGAAATTATCTTTGTCAAAGATTGGGTACTGAGGACAGTTGCTGCTGCACAAACTTTCTGGTCTTTTTTAGCCAGCCATCGTTCCCAAATTCAGCAGGTGCGTTGGAAGAGTTCTGCAATTGATTCCCTGACATTGGTGCTACCAGAGCAAACTGCTAAGATGTCGAGTCAGTTTCGCTGGATGCTGCGGATTGTAGATGTCGTCAAGGCATTGGAAATGCGCGGTTATCCACTGGGAATTGAAACTGAACTGCACTTAGAAATTCAAGATAATTTGCTAGATGCCAACAATGGTAAATTCATTCTTTCTGTCGCTAATGGACGCGGTGAAGTTACAAAAGGTGGAAAGGGTGAGTTGCAGCTAGATGTCCGAGAGCTAGCACCAATATATACAAGTTTGTTCACTCCCTACCATTTGCAAATAGCCGGAAAACTGGATGGCACAGAAACGGCTATCTTAACAGCTACGCAAATGTTTGCAGGTGCGTCGCCTTGGATGGCTGATTTCTTTTAAAAGGAATGCAGAGTGGGGAGTGGCGGCAATGCTAGTTTACATTTGTGAGCATTTGCGATCGCACTCCTTAATAAATGTAGGGGCGTACAGATATACGCCCCTACATATCTTATGTATCAGGTATTTCGTGAAATGGTATTAGTTCAAGAAATTTGGTCTACTACTACCACCATTCCTACCAACAGCAGGAATTTCCAATAGGCTATCTGTAGCTTTGCCCGTACCATCGTCGGTAACGGATGTCTGGTTCCCAGGATGTCCATTAGGAACGAAAAGCTGCGGATGATCAAAAGGCGCTTTGTCGAACCTAACTCGCTCATCAGTCAGTCCCTTTAAAAAGGCGACCAATTGCTGTTTTTCTTCTGGTGATAGCCTCAGGGGGGGAAGAGCGCCAAAGTCACCACCTCGATTGTAAAAATCAATCACTTGCTCTAAAGTCGCTTGACCTCCATTGTGGAAGTAGGGGGCAGTGAGTTCGACATTGCGAAGTCCAGGCGCTTTGAAAGCTCCGTCTGCAATCACTTTTTCACTAGAATTCAACGGTGGAGTCAGGGTGGGGGGGGTTTCGCCCAGGAGAAGCTGAAATTTCCCTAACTGAGCCAATCGTGCCTCTGAAAGCGGATTATTACCCTGTAAACCGTCATTAGCTCCTAAACCGGGGTCGTCCGTAACAGGTCTAACGCCGATATTGAAGAAGCCATTGTCTTCAGGGGATTTTGCACCGAACGGCGCACGTTTGATTCGTCCGTCTTTAGCCACGCTGCTCACTGAAGCAGCTGTTAATTCTGATCCAGCGTGGCAACCAATACACAGAGCCTTGCCCTGAAACAGGTCTTTACCTAGTTGCTGCTGCTTAGTTAGGGCTGTAGTGTTTCCTGCCAAGAAGCGATCAAAAGGCGTATCGTTGGCAATGAGTGTAGACTCGTACAACTGAATTGCCAGCCCAAAGAACAGCGAGAAGTTATACTCCAACAGCGTGTACTCATTGGTTTGAGAAGAGTTATCAGCGTTGTTGACAAAAGTCCGTCTACCTTCAGCATCAACTTGGATAAGTCGATTAGACTTCCACCACTCCGGCTTAAAGGCATCTTTAATCAGCCGGTCGTAGGTTTTATCCTTCAGCCCGGGCTGAGGCGATCTACTGTCTGCACCTAAAACGCTATCTTGTGGATGCACAACCTGTTTGCCTAGCGGTCTGAGGGCAGATAACTTTTGCCCCAGGACTCGGGGGAGCTTTGTACCTCTAATTGACAGAACATTTTGCAGCAGTGTGCTGATAGATTTACTGTTGCCAATTTGCGCCAAATTACCAGTAAGTTCATCAACGGAACTCAGTAGCGGCCCAACTAGAGTATCAGCAAGATTATCTAGATTATCTAGCGGCAGTGTGCTGAGAGATTTTTTGTTGTCAATTCGCCCGAACTTATCACCAATTTCTAGAAAAGTGCGACCATCAGCCGACAACTCGAAGGAACTCAGTGGCGGCCCAAGCGCCTGAGAAGCTAAAGACGAATTATTCAGTCTGATTTTGACAAATTTAAGTTGATTTGGCTTTTCTGCTTTTACCACAGAGGCGTTAGGATCTCTTAAACCAAAGGGATTCACCCCATTAAAGATATTCTCTGCCCTTCCATCCCAAAAGTTGCGGAAGTTGAATGCTGAATTAATCACCGTTGGGGTGTTACGCGGCTGGACGCGGCGCACATTTGTTCCTCCCACGTTAAATACCGGGTCTAGCTCGTTTTTTACTTCGTCTTCGGCGCTACCAGGTTTAACATCAACAAACTTAGCATTCGAGACGCCCTGAGAGGAAGTGACATCATTTCGGTCAGATACAACGGTTTTAGGATCATTCGGATTTGACAGTTTGTGGAAGGGAAAATCTCCCGGTTTAAGCTGGTAGTTTGGCCCACCACCGACATCAAAAACTGTATCCGGATTCACTGTACCATCAGCGTTAATCCGCAAAATCCCAGGAGAAATCTGATTTTTGGATCTATTGTCGGCTCCAGCATGGAAGTGACAAGTAGCACAGGAGGTCTTTCCGTCGCTCCCAACCTGCATATCCCAGAAAAGAGCCTTTCCTAACTTGATTGCAGCTACTTTGTCTTTTACGAAGTCTCCAAGATTGCCAGGCTCCGGAACCGATACGGTCTTGAGCGAAGTTAGAGGCGGCGGCGTAACCTGGGCTGATACAGTATTTCCAGCTATTACTGCTGCCATTATTATCGCAGCAATTGTTATAGTCTTTAAAAATCTTGATCTCAGGTAATTAAGCTTGTCATATCTGAATCTCCACTCTTGACGTTTTATTTTTGTCACCGAAGATTTGAGGAAAAACCGACCTCTTGAGGTCAGTAGCAAGTAAATTGATAAGCCAGTAATAAAGACTACTAAGCTTATTATGGGTATGATCCCCATAGATTTTTTGTAGTAAAATAACACCGAGGAAATTATACATCTTGAATGAAATTTCAAATGTAATATTCATGTAAAGGAATTACACCATTTACAAATTTTATGTGAGCAAAAAACCCTATAAGACTACAAATAAATTCAGTTGAGTAGGTAAGCTATTCTACATTTAACCTGCATTAATCAGGTTATTAACATCAGCCATACTTTGGGTAAAATATTTGAATGTCACTACATAAAACTTCTGGTCGCTGGCGCTTAGGGCTAGCGTTATCCTTATTGACGGTCTTGTTGTGGGGAATTTTACCTATTGCTCTTACGATAACTCTGCAAGTGCTTGATGTCTATACAGTCATTTGGTTTCGTTTTTTGATATCTTTTTTACTGCTTGGTGTGTATTTAGGAATACGCGGTAAATTACCAAAGTTAGAACAACTGCGTTCTGCTTCTTGGAAATTATTAGCGATCGCTACACTATTTTTAGGGATTAATTACTTTTTCTTCATGCAAGGTTTAGCACTTACATCGCCTGCTAACGCTGAAGTTCTCATTCAATTATCTACCCTTTTATTAGGTTTCGGAGGGTTAGTGATTTTTAAAGAACGTTATCGACTGTATCAATGGATTGGTGTCAGTGTAATGGCTTGCGGTTATCTTATATTTTTTCGGGAACAACTGACAAATTTAATTACAGCGCATGGCACATACATACTAGGTAGTGTCTTGATTGCGCTAGGAGCAATGTCATGGGCTATTTATGCTTTGGCACAAAAGCAGTTATTACAATCTTTATCTTCCCCTAGCATTATGCTGATTATTTATGGGGGCTGTGCTTTTTTATTCACTCCTCTAGCCAAAATACAATCACTTTTTATACTTGATAGCTTCCATTTATTAATGCTGGTTTTTTGTGCTTTGAATACTTTAATCGCTTACGGTGCTTTTGCCGAATCATTAGAACATTGGGAAGCATCACGAGTGAGCGCAGTAATAGCTTTAGCTCCCATTGTCACATTAATATCAGTTGCAGTTGTATCAGTTATTGCACCTAATTGGATACCATCAGAAAACTTCACTTCTATAGCAATATTAGGAGCCGGGTTAGTAGTCACAGGTTCAGTAGCGATCGCCTTGGGAAAAGCTAATTAATAAGAATATTTTTCAGCATTAGTACTAGGTTTTTCATCTAGTAAATTCGTGCCATCTTCAAAGCTACAACATAAATACTGAGGCAGAGCATTTTTTATTTGTTATGATTTACTAGTGAAGGCAAACTACGGGGTCAGCCTCTTATAAGATGGATACTTTAACCATCTGTGTGACTCTGTAGGATCTGATTATTGACTTGATAGCCAAGAGAGAAGAATTCAGAAATCAGAATGGGCTAAACCTTAGCTATCCGCTAACAGGAGTCAGAATTAATTACTAGAGGATTCTAACTCCTGACTCCTAAATTCTGTTTTGAAAAAATCCAGGCTAATAACTTTAAGTAAACCAAACAGGGTGCCCGAATAACTACCAAAGCCAACACCTGATAAAACCAGACTACCGAAACAGTTGAGCGATGAATAGTTTGTTTGGTAATTGGGCCAGCACCCTGAGAAAAAATTCCCTATTGCTGGTTCTTTCAATGGTGCTGCCAACATTTGGAATTAGCAATTCTATGTTGGCAGCAGAGCGGATTTATGCATCTTATTCAGCTTTAGAGCTTTCCATTTCAGTCACTACTTTAGAAAACTACGCCAAAACAGGTGTAATTAACGAAGAGTTGGTAGCGTATCAGCAATATCTGCCTCTACAACAGTTTCAAGAATTGCGGCGGATTTTACTTAATCGTGTGAAAGTTAGTCCGGTAGTAGTTTCGCAACTTCTCTACACACCACAAGGAGAGTTGTTGCTGCATCGGTTGGCGCAAATTATCAAAACCAGTCACCCAGAACCAGGATTTGGTGGTTTGCGTTCGGCGCTAATTTTAGCCTCTGGTGAATCGGAAGGCTTGACACTTTTGAATGTGTTGCGTAAATATCCCAGCAGCAGCATTCGCCTTGACGTAGCAGAGACTTTGGAAATAGCTACGGAATTAGAGAGACTTGTTAACCAAACGCATCGGGCGATCGCAGCAGTATCGATTAAGTCTAAAATAGAAGCTGCTACTATCAAAGAACCAAATTTATCGCAATTACCCGATTTAAAGGTTCCGGGAAAGTTTAAGTCGCAAAAATCCACTCAAAAGTTTTTCGACTCAACGCGCAATCGGCTTTTATTAACTGATGTTTATATTCCCAATGTCCAGAATGCTGCACCCGTAATTGTAATTTCTCACGGGTTGGGTTTAGATAGCAGCAACTTTCAATATTTAGCCACGCACCTAGCTTCTTACGGATTTGCCGTCGTCGTTCCCAATCATCCTGGTAGTGATGCTAAACAATTGCGTTCCCTGCTAAAGGGACACGTCAATGAAATAGCAGAACCAGGTGAATTTAAAGATAGACCTTTAGATGTCACATATATCCTGAATCAACTCGAAAAAGGTAATCAATCTGATTCACGGTTTAAAGGTCGGTTAAATCTGCAACAAGTCGGAGTATTTGGTCAATCTTTGGGAGGCTACACAGCCTTAGCTTTGGCAGGCGCTAAAATCAACTTTGAGCAGCTAAAACTTGACTGTCAACCAGCAGCACTACAAAATACCTGGAATATGTCTTTAATGCTCCAGTGTCGCGCTTTAGAATTGAGCATCAGCAAGTCTGGCAAGCATTATAACCTGCGGGATGAGAGAGTGAAAGCTGCGATCGCAGTTAATCCCATTACTAGTTCTATTTTCGGGAAAGCTGGCTTAAGTCAAATCAAAACTCCAGTGATGATTGTCAGTAGTAGTGATGATACAGTTGCACCAGCTTTATCCGAGCAAATTCTCCCTTTCTCCTGGTTGGCGAATTCACAAAAGTATTTCGTCATGCTTGTAGGTGGCACTCACTTTTCTACTATCGGCAATGGCAACCCCACAAATCAACAAGTAGCATTACCTGCCGATATGATTGGCGATGCTTCCCAAGCGCGTCGTTACATGAATGTTTTAAGTTTACCTTTCTTCCAAACTTATGTTGTAGGAAGACCGCAATACAAGCCCTACCTTAACGCCGCCTACACTCAAAGCATTTCTACTAAGTCGCTTGGTTTGAGTCTCGTCAAGTCATTGAATACAACCGATTTAGCACAATTGCTGGATATTAAAGAAGCCAAACCTGCAAAAGAAAAAGTTCCCAACACCATAGTCAGCTTCGGATTTTGGATGTTGGATATTGGCGTTGCATTGCTGCATGTAATGATTTTTATTTGACTATAAACAATTAGTTTGTTTATTCTTCGGCGAGTTCCCGCGCAATATCCATGTTTGCTGCCAGTACACGCACGATTTCAACGGGGTTTTCACCTCGGTATATTAGGAAATATCGGGGCTGCACCAACCAGAAACGAACAGGAAGCGGAGTCAGGTCGTAACGGTACTTTCCTATTCTGGGGTTGTCTGTCAGTAATTCACAGGCCCAAAGAAGCTTGTCCAGCAGATGTTCGGCAGCATCCGGATTATCTCGCGCGATATGGCATAAATTCCCGCAAGGTCGTTTTCTGCTTGCGGGGAGAGAATATTGTGAATAACATTTACAAAATTTCTTCGCATTCATACTACTCGGCATATACTTTAAAGAAATGTGACAAATCAGCATTTTGAAATAATTGTTTCAAACGAAACAGGACTTGCAGTAATGCAAATAGGGTAGGGCATACCCAAATTAACGCTTAGGGAGAATCCCACCTCTGGTTTAGACGACGCAAGGAATCACTGGTTTTGTGGTTTCGTTGAACTAAGAATCCCCGTCGATTTATCGCGGGGAGTGTCAAATAAGTTGATTTATGAGCCAGCCCGAAAATACTACTACTCAAGCTACTACTCTGACGAACCACGATCGCAAATCTATTCACATTCCTGCCTCTATTCAACCTCATGGCGTTCTACTGGCACTCAGTACTCAACTAGAAATACTGCAAGTTAGCAACAATACCCAAGTATATTTGGGCAAAGAGCCAAAAGATTTGCTCGGTCAACCCTTGAGCTATTTGCTAGAAGCTCAAAAAGTAGAAGCTGTAAAACAGTGCTTGGTGAAAAAAATTGGCAGTGCGAATGCTTTTAAAGTATCAATAAATACTTTGAATAAGGAACGAGATTTTGACGCGATCGCTCATCGTACACAAGAGGCTGTGATTCTGGAGTTAGAACCGACTGACTCAAAATCTGAGATGAGTTTCTTAGGCTTTCATGCTTTGGCGGGTGAAGCGATCGCTAAAATGCAAAGCACATCAAACCTGATAGAATTTTTGTATGTAGTGGCACAAGAAGTCCAAAAAATTATCGGTTTTGATCGGGTGATGGTCTATCAATTTGACCACTCAGAAGCGGGTTCTGTTGTTGCAGAAGTCAAACGGGAAGATTTATCACCTTATTTAGCTAAATCAGCAGAAGCCCCACACTCACTAGACAGAGTGTGGGATGAATGCGCGGGAGTGGAGAGATATAGTAATTAATGTATTTTGGCGTAGCCAATACAGTTAATTACTATTGTTCTGCTATGACCCATATTCATTATATTTATTATTTATAAAACACGATTAACTGCCGAACCTGTTAAACTAATTTCTCAGGCAGATAATTTTATTGATGCTCTAATTAAACCTGAACTCCGCTTGCTGGATCTTGTCAGTGCCTCAGGAGCGGCGGTTTGTCTGAATAATGAAATTACCCTTGTGGGAGCAACACCAAATATTCATGAAGTTCGGGCGTTAATTGAATGGGCGGATACCCAAGTTAATGACAACCTGTTTTCCACTGATTCTCTGCCGAAGCTTTATCCAGAAGCGCTTGTATTTAAAGATACTGCAAGGGGCTTGCTGCTACTGCGGATTTCTAAAATCCGGCGTTATTATATTCTTTGGTTTCGCCCCGAAGTTATCCAAACGGTAAACTGGGCAGGTAATCCCAACGAATCCATTCAAGCTCAAGCAGATGGTAGCCTTAGCCTATCTCCACGAAAATCCTTTGAACAATGGCAAGAAACGGTTAGATTAACTTCTCTACCTTGGGAAGCTTGTGAACTTGAGAGTGCGATCGCGTCGGGGCTGGGGACAGAGAGCAGGGGGACGAGGGGACAAGGGGAATAGCCTATGCCCAGTCCCCAATCCCCAATACTTCGGCTCCTTTCGACTTCGCTCAAGGCAAGTCGCTCAGTACAAGTCCCCAATCCCTTATATCTATGAGCTTGGCTTGTGTAATTGTGTCAACCTAAAAGAGCAATTTAATACTAAGGCGAATCTGGTAGTTCCCATTAATCTGAGTAACAATGAGAACCCAACCCCCAAGCTTTGGGGTTTGTTGATTGCTCACCATAATTCCGGGGAACGACAGTGGCAAACTGATGATGCCCAAATGCTCAATGAAGTTTCGGTGCAACTAGCGATCGCCATCCAACAAGCTGAACTGCTAGCCCAAACTGAAGCAGCGCTTGCGAAAGAAAAGCAACTCAATGCATTTAAATCCCAAATCATTGCAACGGTTTCCCATGAGTATCGAACCCCGCTAACTTCAATTCTTGCTGCTGCATCAACGATCAGGGAATTGGTATCCCGATGGCAGATCAAGAAAATTTGTTTCAATCGTTCAGTCGTGGAAGTAACGTTGACACTATCCCCGGTACAGGATTAGGGCTAGCGATCGCTAAAGCTTGTGTAGAGTTACATGGTGGCGATATTACCTAGACCAATAGTCAACCAACCAATTATTTTGGTAGTTAAAATAGGTCAAACGTTCAGAAAAATCCTCGTTTACTTGAGTCATGTATAGAAACACAAAAAAACCAAGGACAAGCAGAATTGCTCAACCTAAAGATATAAGAAAAACTTTTATTAATTTTTCTATAATATTTCTTTAGGACTTACGCACTGTACAAATGCATCGTGATATAGATTACCTAAAATAGGAAGTTTTCAGGCTTTTCTTAATTATCTTGCGATCGTAAATAGACGATGCTGTGCCCTTACGAAAGATATGGTTTTTAACCTTAATCCATATTTGGTATTTCTTGTCAATTCGTAAGTCCTATTCTTGATTTATTATAATTTTATGTGTTGTCACTTATAAGTGACAACATGGTATTTACTGTACATGCTCGGCGTTATCTGCATTTTTTGTGTATCATTCTGTAAACTGCTTACAGAATGTCTTGAATCTGATGAATGTGTATAAAATAATGCATAATTAAGCTTTAATTACCAAATATTAATGCTTTGAGCATTAAATAAGTATTTAATAGAGTTTAGAAGCTGTAAGTATTGATTTTGTGTTATCTCAAGGTTTTCTCAACTTAAACAAACCATTTGGCTGGACTTCCCACGACTGCGTAGCGCGAGTGCGAAAATTGTTGCGGCTCAAACGTGTAGGACACGCGGGAACCTTAGATCCAGCTGCTACAGGGGTTTTACCAATCGCCCTTGGTAAAGCCACAAGATTATTGCAATATCTGCCAGAAAACAAAGCGTACATTGCCACTATTCGCCTGGGTGTGCGTACCACAACCGATGATTTACAAGGTGAAATCATCACTTCTCAACCTTGTGCTGGATTGAGTTTGGCAGAGGTGAAAAGTGCATTACCACAATTTGAAGGCAAGATAGAGCAAATACCACCTAGTTACAGTGCAATTCAAGTGGATGGTAAACGTCTCTACGACTTAGCACGTCAAGGGATAACGGTGGAAGTTCCAGTGCGGACAGTAGAAGTTTTTCAGATAGATATTTTGGACTGGAGAGAAGGGGATTTTCCCGAATTGGATGTTGCGATCGCCTGTGGTTCTGGTACATATATTAGAGCGATCGCTCGTGACTTAGGCGCAATTTTAGAAACTGGTGGCACTCTTGCCGCTTTGATTCGCACCCAAAGCAGTGGTTTCGATTTAACAGATAGTCTCACTTTGACAGATTTAGAAACGAAACTGCAAGCCGGAATATTTCAACCGATTTGTCCAGATGTAGCTTTACAACATTTGTCATCTGTTACTTTACCACCAACATCTGCTCAAAAATGGTGTCAAGGTCAGCGAATTTCTCTAACTTTCGATGTTCCTGAAATAGTTCGAGTTTATGATGAAGAGACTCGCTTTTTAGGTATTGGGCAATTACAAGATGAAGTGTTAATTCCCCAAATGGTTTATGAACCGATTTCTTAAAACTGTGATAAGTTAAAGGGTTTAATTTGAACACATTTGGCCACAATGTGTAAAATTGTCATCAACAGTAAATTAAATCCGACATTCCGCACTTCAAGATGTAACACATTGATATTCAAGAAGATT
>JAHCSU010000486.1 GCA_023522315.1 Nostoc sp. CCCryo 231-06 | reverse complement strand
ACAGGGGCAATATTAACTTTATTTTCTACGAAAGTGTAGGAAATACATCTATCAGTGCCCAATTGAGAGAATCTACCAAATTACCTTGCCAAGTTCAAAAATTTTGAGGTCGATAAATCACACAACATCGTCGCAGTGCCGAGCTTACCGTAAAGCCTGTTTTTCTCAACAATCAACTCAATAGTGCGTTGGCGTAGCCCGCCGCAGGCATCGCTAGGGTCTTTTGTGTACACAGCATCGCGGTAAAGCATAATCAATTGGTCGCAAACCTCAAAGATTTCACCAGAGTTGCGAAGTAAATGACGATTGGGGCGTTTGTCAGCCGTTGTTTGATTTCCCCGATTGATTTGACAGCCCAAGAAAACGGGGATTTTGTGAGACTTGGCAATATCCCGAATCTGGCGGGTAATCTTGCCGACTTCAAAGGCCATGTTTCCCCCTGACTCCAGAGGAATCTGCTGCAAGTAGTCAATAAACACAGCACCAATAGAATCACCAAATTCGGTAATGGCACGGCGCACAGCAGAAGCAATCATCGCGGTTGTAGGGGAGGAATGTTCGTAGACTTTCCAAGGCAGTTCTACCATTTGTCCTATGCCTTGTGCTATTGGTTCCCAGTAGTGCTGAGTATTGGTTTGAATCGCAGAAGCGTCTACACCTGTAATTCGGGCCAGCATACGGGCATTGAGTTGATTCTTGTCCATTTCTGGAGTTACGTACAGAACTGGTTTTCCAAGTTTGGTCATGATTTCGTAAGCGTAAGAAATCATGAAGTGAGTTTTGCCCATGTGGGATTCAGCAGCCACTACAACTAAGCTACTCGGATAAATGCCACCGGTGATATTTTCGAGGTCGTACCAGCCAACTTTGTCGCCTGCCATGTTTCCCATCTCCAGTTTTTGAAAAAGTTCAATGCCCATGTCTTGCGCTGAGAAAACCTTACAGCGTTCATCGCTTTGATTTTGGGTAACGGTGAAGACTTCTGCCTCAGCAAGATTTAGTACGAGTGGTAATTCCGTTTCGGTTTGGTAAGCGAGTTTGACAACTTCGTTCCCTGCTTTAATTAACTGCCGCCGTCGATATTTCTCCATCACCAGATCAGCCAAAGCATCAATGTTGACGGCGGACACAGTGCGGTCTACCAAAGTTGCTAACTTGTTTCTGCCACCAATGCGGTCGAGAAGATTGTGGTCAGCCAACCATGCGGTGACGCTTAGTAAATCTGTGGGTTGATATGTAGCATGAAGTTGGGCTGCGGCTTGATAAATATCTTTGTGGGCGCTGATGTAAAAGGCTTGGGTCACTAAGCGATCGCTGATTCTAGTCATCGCTTCTGGGTCAAGCATAATCCCGCCCAAAATCGCAACTTCCGCCTCAATGTTTTGTGGGGGCAAACCTGAAACTGGATAGTTAGAGCCAAAAGGAACTACGTTGTCTTGATTAGGGTGCATAATTATGCTCTTAGTGCTAATTTTAACTGCGCTTCAACTTCTCGCAAATTCATGGAAGATGGTCTGGTGTTGCTCGGAACTTTTGGAGCGTTGGCTGCGGCTTGAAGTTTTGCCTTTAGCTCCAGCATTTGTGGGCTATGTTGATACTCATTGGATGGAACCCGAATGGATTGCTCTTGCTGACGGCGCTTATGATCTTGTGCCAAGGCATCTTCGAGCGTGATGCTAGTGGTGTTGCTTGGTCTTTTTGTCGTAGCAGTATGTAGTTGGGGTAGGGGTTGTTTCTGTGTTTGCAATACTGCTTGGTGATAACGCTGCATCAGGTTCGTCCATCCCCCTTTGGTTTTCTCCCAGGTGTTCATTACTGCGATCGCATGAGTTATTTCCTGTTGTGCCGAGAGTTTAGACTTCGTGGCTAATTCTTGTGCTAGGAAGTCCACGACTATCGGGTTGAAGTTCTGGTACAAGTTATTCAGCTTTCGCTCTCCATTGCGCCAAGGTAAAACCCAGCAATTCCACTTGATTGAGTCTCTGACAAGCAAGGGCACACAATCATCACTCATAGCAGTTGGGTCTGTTAGCCAGGCATCAATCAGTTCTTTTACGTTCTGGGCTGTCTTGTAGGGACAGCTTAGTTGCGGCTTATTCGATTGTTCGGATTTCTCGAACGACCCCGCCGCAATAGTTGATCCTCTTGAGGGGTTATCGGTTTGTTGCGAAGACTCGGAATTTTTTGACAAGGAAGCGGGTAATTGTGGGGTTGGTTCTTCTGGGGTTGATTTTTCTAAGCTTGGTTTTTCTGAAGTTGGTTTTTCAAGGTTTAGTTGTTCAGTTTCACACACACACGATTTTTGGGTGGAAAGTGCATTCTGATTTGGGGGTACTGCACTTAGTGGGAATTCCTTAGATGGGAATTCTTTATTGGGATATACTTTGTCTACCAAATCAGGAACCAGTACCCCTTCCTGATTTGGAACCACTACCCCTGCCAAATCAGGAACCACACCCCTAGCATTATTGGAACCAGTACTCACTCCTGATTTGGAACCACTACTCCTACCAAATTTGGAACAAGTACTATCATGCTGTGCCAAGTTTTGGTTAACAAGATTTGTAGTAAATTCTTGTCTAATAGCTGGTAAATTTTGAGGGTTAACCCACTCCGAAGGATGAGTAAGTTGGTAAATAGATGTTTTGCCTTTACGTTCTTGTACGATTTTGACTAATCTGGCAGCAACTAAAACCCGTAATGCTTTTCGGACAGTTTTTTCGTTCATCAAGCAGCTTCGAGCCATGTTAGGGATGGATTCAAAGCAGCCTTCTTTACCAGCACGTCTGACAATATGAGAGTATAAGCGGAATTCCATTGCATCAAGCCCATACTCATCGAAGTAAGATGGAACAACTGGTAAAAAGTTGTTGCGATCACGAGTTGTATTCATGCGTTATAACTCCGTTTCATGTCTAGACAAAGTTGTTCAAGATCCGCATCAGAAAAAGAAAACCAACTAATAAATTCACAGCAACGACGCGCTCTACTGGAAAGAGATTTGACCTGGGTAATTTGTGTTTCTTCAGAGTGCATAAACTGCCTGACGTAAAAATTTGAAAAAATAGAAAGCTCTTTCTAATTTATTGATGTACGTCTTCTGAAGGATTCGATTGCCCATCTGCGGTTGCGCGTTTGACTAGCTCTCCAAAATCTTGGCTTTCATGTTCTCGTTCTAAAATCTGTCTGATTAAAGTCCCAATGGGAATTTTCTTCCATGTAGCTACAAGGCGAAATTCTTCGTAAGCCTTTTCTGATAAAGTGATCGAAAGCATATATCGTTCTGGCATGAGGCTCTCCAAAATCTGAGATAATTCAAAATGCTGATGCACGTTTAGTAGTACACATATACTAAAATTATATCGAAGCTTTCTTGCAATTTCCCTGCAATTGCCCTACAAGTGCATAGATTCTGTTGATGGTGAACATCCTAAATCCTCTATTGACTCAATTGTTCGAGGTAGTTTATGAGATATGCTCATCTGTTAAAAGCAGCAGTTCCATTAAATCTACCTGTTTCGTTGTCCCACTAATGCTGTTATCTCTTCTCCCCAATGTGTGGACGAAATGTCAGATTAATTCGTGTAGTTACAAACTTGTTGGTCTTGGGTACTTGGTGTAGATGAGTAGATTGGCAACCTGGGTGCATGACTAACAGACTGCCGTGTTCCAACCAGAAATCAGTAGGCTTTCCCCCAATGGGCTTTATCTGAAATTTGCGAACAGCACCAACACTGATAGAAGCAATTGCTGGGTTAAATCCCATTGATGACTCATTATCAGAATGCCAGCCGATGCTGTTTTGTCCGCTTCTGTACTGATTACCAATGACAATACGGAAGCTGTAACCAGTAGCCGCAGTAATCCTATCTCGCAGTTGGGCCAGCAATGAAGTCCAAGGTAATGGTTTGAGTAGTACGCTTTTTGAGTAGAGATAATCACAGCCTTCGTCACCATAAATGCATTCCAGACGCGGAACGGGCATAGTTTTACCCAACATCCTGATTTGGTTTTGCTGCCATTGCAGTTCTTGGCAATGTTGGTAAAGTTCGTTTGCTTCTTGCTTTGTGAGAAAGTCGGGATAATAACTTACAGGTAAAACTGTTGTAGGTTCATCAAAAAGTGTCATCTGTTTCATACATACTCCTTAAGCGGCGATCGCTCTTAAGATTTCTTCTGCGCGTTCCTGTGAAATAGCCTGTTCTGGATTCTTGTAAAACCCAATAATTTCTGGTTTGGGACGTACAATAATGCGCTGTGTGGTGGCACGTTTATCCCATACAAAGCATGAGATGGTGATATTATCAGTAGCCCAGCGTTTACCCCTCTTATCCTTGCGAAAGCAGAAGCGCGGCAGAATCAATATCAGTGATGGTGGATATTGCTGTAAGAAATCAGCCCGGTCATCGCAAGGTTCGAGAAAGCTGGTTAACAAGAATGCAGCGACACCCACACGCGCTTTATGGTAGGCATTCTTGATAATTGGTGCAGCAAACTCCGCGTATGGTGGGTTAGTGCAGATCCAGTCACAATCGGGAAACTTAGCCCATGACTCGGATAGTGTTGCATCCATTTGGTAATCAGCTGCTTTATGTGGATCAATATCGTTTGTCCACATTTGCTTGGTGTCAGTCCACACTCTCAACAAAGACGCGATCGCTCCATGCCCCACACACGGCTCACCAATCACACCTGACAACCTAACGTAACGCAGTAGCTCAGTAGTGAACCACGATGGAGATTCGTAAAAGTTCAGTGGATGTCTACCAACAGTTTCTGCTGTAGATGCACTTGTATGTGGTTGTGGTGTCAGCAATTGTGCAACAATCATACTGAATCCTCACTAAATTCGATGTGGCTTAAAGTCTGAAGTTCAACAGCTAATCCACTTAAGAAATTTTGGAGTTCGACTGTTGCCAATTCTTTAGATATCTCTTTTTCCGATCTGTAAATAAGTTGCTTAAAATTCCCCAAATAAGCCTCTGTACGAGTCAAGTTTTGCTCTGTGTCAGTTAACAGAGTTAAGCTAAATCTTCCCAATTTACAAAAGTAATACTGACGGTGATCACAAGGGTTGCCTTGATGCCAAGTAATATAAGGTTTTGAATCAATGTGAGCGCTAATAGATTCAAAATCAACGTGGAAAATGTTCATCTCAGTTAGCATTTCGCCACTGTTGTAGCGGTCTACAATGTGCTGGCTAATCGCTGTTACTGCTAGACCGTCAGGAATATTAATGTGAGCTTCCGATGTGATTTTTTCAACTACTGTGACTATGGCTTTCATTTACCCTCCACTATCTTTTATTTTGTAATTTGTAAGAAAGTATTTCTCTGGTATATTACTCACGCTTTAACTGAATGTTTGGCAACAAGCTTTCTTCAGTAAATAACAAATTAGTAGACTATTCTTCATCTGATTCGTACTCATCTGATTCCTCTTCTGTAATTAATTGAAATTCTTCTACTGCAAAAATAGCCATTGCTACACACGCTCTTTCTTGTGGATGTGTGGCTGACTGCATCCGATAATCTTCGCGTACTACATAACCAAGAATCGCGTAGAACTTCTTGGCTAACTTTTCAATGAGCGCATCTTTTTGGAAATATCCGAGTTCCATATCCTTTCCCCTCGAAGTGGAATTCGTTTTTGTTGTAAAAGTCTTAATTCTTGATTACTGGGCGGATCGCTCTGTTTGACCAATGCCCAATGCCCAATGCCCAATGTCCATCAAGCCGTTACTAAAGATTTTCTAGCGAAAGCACCTGCCTGCTTTAGCGCTGCACTAGGGCTAGGGTGAGCGAAAAATCCTTCTACAGCTTTGGTTAACCCAGCCGCAACAGCCGGATCATGGCAAGCGTAGACATAGATGGGCTGTTGAACGCCATTGACCAGCCGTGTCTCTTGGCGTGAGCCTAACTGAGGGTAAAATGTTCTCACCCATGTACCCAAGTGTCCGCGATAGTGAGCGCCGCTCAGAGGGACTTTCTTTCCAAGTTCGCTCTCTGCAAAGTTGACCACGCCAAGCCAGCGTTCTTCTGTGGCGGTTAGCAATTTCCTGTTATGTTCAGCCAAAAGGTTGCCGGCATAGTCTTTAAATTGCTGTTCGGTGTACGGGTTGAGTCTGCCACCAGTTAACTCAGCTAAAGTCTTCATTGCCAAGACAAGAGTATGCAATCGCTGTTCAACTGGGGGGAGAGCTGGTGTGGAGGGTTGTTCTTGTGGTTGAGTAGCGGGTTTTGTCCAGCCCATAATGTCTTGCATCCAGGCACGAACACCGATCCGGTTAAAAGCTTTGCATACAAGTCTGGCTTGCTGTTTGCAGTGCCGCCCAGCATCAAAAGCGTAATATTCAATAACGGCAGCAACACCCATATCAGGTATTCCCTCATTCCAGGTTTCCAATGCCGCAGGGCTAAATCCTTGTTCTATAAGGCTTTGGGCTAATGCAGAGGGTTGCAGTGCCGCACTTAGTAACGCACGACGAAGCGAAGAATCTTGTACATCTGCCAGCCTTGCAGTTGCCCGAATACTGGCTTTACCCTGTCCATTAGAGTCAACAGTGATTTCTTGCTTTATCTGTTCAATAATTTGAGCTACTTCGATTTGTGACATAACTTTAGTTAGGTGATAATTTTTTGTTGTTGATTAGAGAGAATTAGACATTCACGCGTACCAAACTTTTTTCACCAACCAGTGAGAAACGATTAGATATAGCCCGTGATTGAGTTAAGGTTGGCGACACCAATTCGACAAGGTAAAACCAAGAATTATTCACCAGCCCAATCCCTAAAATCAGCCGTTGTTTTGTTCCCTTATCGTGAGAACAGAGCATTACTCTTTCGCCCAGAACGAAGGCAGGTTTTTGCACTTTGATGGCTTCTAACTCTCCAGTCCCGATAATTTGGTTTTGTGTAGCGTGGAGTATTTCATTACGGCAGTCAATTGAATAAATCCAGCACTCATGCTTCCATTGAATACCGCAGCAATAGCCAAATGTTCTTGTGGTTCTCAGGTAAACTCTCTCCAGTAAATTAACTGCAACAGGCGGAATTATTTGCCCCCAAGGAGGAGAGAGATGCCAACTTGTTTGAAGTGCATTAATATGGTCAATCATGCTTTTCTTCCCTGGGATTAATAACCTAAGAATCTTCGGCAATGTTTGGAGAATAACGCCCAAAAAATACCTCAAAGTGAGCAGCAATTTCACTGCTGCCCACATGAGGCTTTACACTGTGACTAATTCTTGAAGTTGCGATCGCACTTCATGGTTGAAAAGCTGCTGTAATTCCTCAGTAGTCAGTTGCTCTAAGGGTCGGTATTGTAAGTATTTGTGAACTGGTTCAGCCAGCGATGTATCCACCATCGACAATGAGCGCACAGCATCAAACACGGAGTTAGAATACTGCTGCTGACCTGAACAACCCCTCTTCACCCACCAGTTACTGTTAGTGCATCCGACTTGCCCCAATTTCACGCCGTTATTGTAAATGCCATCATTAAGAATTTCAAACCCGTAATTCTGGCACTCGTTGAAGATATGCGCCATGATTTGGTTTTCAGTAGAAGAGGAAAGCATGGGGGCAGAGGCGCAGAGGGGCAGAGGAGAAAGTTGTTGTAAGTTTTTCCCCTCTGCACCCCTGCTCCCCTGCACAAGAGCTTTTACTCGCAGTGTGCCATCTTTGTAGTGAGTGCAGATGAAGCGATCGCAACGCATTAGAGTGTTGGCACGAAATACTTCTTTACCGTTTACCATGACTACCCAGCGTTGCGTTAAGTGGTTGTCGTCATGGCTGATGCTGGCTACCAGTTGATTACCAGCATAATATTCGTGATGGTCAAACGAGATTTCGACTATTGTGAGGGGTTCAGGAGTGATCGCTTGGGCTTGGTCAGCGATGTAGCTGTCGAGTTCGGCTTGAGCGAGGGCTTGGTTGTCGGGGGCAGCGAGGGTGACTTTCTGAACCTTGCTTGCCTGATATTTAGCGATCGCCTCCGGCGCGCGGGACGCGATCGCACTAATCCAAGCATCCTTACAGCGTTTGTCGCTTACCTCAACTGTGCAGGCGATTTCGCTATAGATTTGCTTGAGTCGAGCAATGGATTTCAGTTGCAGCTGTTGATGGCTGTAGATGATGTGAGTCATAATTGATAAAGTCTTAATGGACATAGAGAAGCGCTTCAGATTGGTAGTCGGGCGCTTTTTCTATTTTTATTGTCTAATCGTTTCGGTTAGTTATCAACCATTTCGATTAGAATATTGACACATCGGTTAGTAAAAGCTAATCTAGGTTTAGATTCCATCCGTTAAAGGGTAATTTTAAAGATGCAGTGCAGCGCATTATTCCCAATGACGATTAAGTGGAACTTGGCCTATCTCATGCTTGAGCGTGATATTAAAACTGGAGAACTGGCAGAAATTACAGGACTTCATCCAAACACAATTTCAAAGCTAAAGGCATACCGTGATATGCCCAAGAGACTGGATAGGGAAACACTTAATCAACTGTGTAAAGCACTCAACTGTAATCCAGGGGATTTATTAAAGTTCGAGCCTGATTAAAATACGCAAAGCCTAGCAATACTACTTAGACTAGGTAAGCAATAGATAACCACATATTAAAAGCTGACTAGATTTGTGCCACTGTCACACTAAGCATTGGGGCAAACACAAAGAGGTGTAGGTTAGATATGGTGATACCGATAGAAGAATCAATGCCGATCAAGTGGCGCTTGGCTGTACTAATGGCTGATAGAGAAATCGACTATAAAAAGCTTGCCCAGATGACAGGGTTGCATCCTGTAACCGTCAGCAAGCACAAAAATATTCGGGTGATGCCAGAGAGGTTAGACAGAGACACGCTAGAGAAATACTGCAAAGCTCTTAATTGCCAACCCGGTGATTTGTTAACTTATGTGTCAGAAAAACCAAAAGACCTAACATCGTAACGTATTGCTTTTGACAGGCATCTGCTACTGCTAATAAGTCGAAAGTATTTTTTCCTCTAAAGTTTGAACCATCTCATGAAAACTCGATTTTTAGAATTGATTTGCAATCGACTTTAAGCAATGTCACTGAACCAAAAGAGGTGGAAAAATGAATAAACCACCCCGTAAGCGCAACAAAGCCACCTCTGCTTCATTGAGTGACGACACGCTACCAGATAACCTGACTCAAGAAGAAGACCCAGTTACAGCAACAATTAGCGTTATCGCCGTTGAAGTTCCAGAATTAACAGAGCAAGAACAAAGCGATCGCCTTCACTTGGAGCGAAAAGTAGAGCGGGCGTTTTTTGAAGCAGGTAAGGCACTAGCAGAATTGCGCGATCGCAGATTGTACCGCTCTACGCATTCAACCTTTGAAGAGTATTGCAAGGACAGATTTGGGTTTGAGCGTCGTCATCCTTACAGATTAATTGAAGCTGCTGGAGTTGTAGATAATTTGATCAAAATGTGTCCAAATTGGACACAAAATGAAATTGAAGATGATCCTGCGCCAGTTCACTCCGATCAGCGACAAATCTTGCCTACCAGCGAGGGGCAAGTTCGACCCATGACCAAGCTCGAACCCCAGGAACAGCAAGAAGTGTGGCAACGGGCGGTAGAAGTTGCTGGTGGTAAAGTGCCGACTGGTAGAATCGTCAAAGATGTAGTGCAGCGTATCATGGAACGCACTAAAGCCCCAAATCCTTACTGTGTCAGGGAAGTGTGCCAGATTCTTGTTAAAGATAACCCCGATTTGAGAGGCAAGGGCGGATGCTGGGCGATTGTTAGTGCAGTGAATGAGTTCAGTTGCACCGTGAGAATGTGGGATGGAGAGTATACAGTTGGATTGCAGCACCTGAAATCATGCAATTACCTGCCCCAGGAATGTGAGGAGATGCAGGTAATTTGCGATCGCATTGGTCGGGTATATTCCGATTCTCTGGAGGAGACAGTCAAAAACCTGTTGCAGTCGTTGGGTAAGCTGAACCGTCCTTATCTTATTGCTGTGGAGGAGAAGCTGTTGAGCGTTTTGGAGTCTGAATACGGGGGAGAGATAACACCCTAAACAATTTCAGTAGACCGAAAACTTTTGCGATCGCTCGTTTGTGATCATCAGTTGACTGTTCAGTATATTAATATACGTTGCAGTAATATATGCAGAAGTTTTTGGAGTCGTTGGGGAAACTGAATCGTGTTTTTTTTACGGGTTGGAAGAGAAAGTGTTGAAGGTTCTGGAGTTGGAAATTAGAGATTAATGGTAACTCCCCAGGTAGGGCTGTAAGGATTATTCCATTGGCAGAAAAATTGTAACTCCCCAGGTAGGGCTGTAAGGATTATTCCATTGGCAGAAAAATTATGGTA
>JAHCSU010000485.1 GCA_023522315.1 Nostoc sp. CCCryo 231-06 | reverse complement strand
GATTACAGAAGCCCAAACTGTACTTGGTACTCCAAGTCACTGTGGGTAGTTCACTCCTCTAGTTTTATCTATAGGATTTTATTTTATTTAAAAATCGGGTGCAGCAGATGAAAAAGTTACTGAGGGAAATTCTAGGGGCTACCAAAGACGAGAACTTCATGCACATCATTGAAAACATAGAAGTGATAGTTTCTAAAGTTCTATCTATTTTTATGGTGATCGTAATATTGGTAGCGATCGGGGACTTAGGAGTATTTATTTTTAAAGAGCTATTTACAGCGCCTTATGCAAAGTTTAACACAACCTTATATAAAATTTTCGGGCTATTTCTGAATATTTTAATTGCTTTAGAAATTTTAGAAAACATCACAGCTTATTTACGAAAACACGTTTTTCAAGTTGAATTAGTTATTGTCACATCTTTAATTGCTGTTGCCAGAAAAATTATTATTCTTGACTTAGAAAAAGTTGGAGGTATTGATATAATTGGTTTAGGAATTGCCATCCTCGCCTTGTCAATTAGTTATTTGATAATTCGTCTCAGTAATTCCAAAAATACTCGTTAAAAATTAAAGATGTCTGGCATACAATTAAGTTAAATATAGGTTACCTGAACTATTTGTAGATAATATATAGCAATGCGATTTTATTTGTGAAAAAATCTAGGTAAATGTAGGGTGTGTTAGTAAAGTGTAACGCGCCGTCCATCGATAGTTAAAAACCTTTAATTTTGAATGCTCGAATTATTAAATACTTTCTTATGACAGATTTCTTTGAATTTGAAGCAGACTTTGTTGATTCCCTGCGCTGTATCCCCATGCAGGTGCGTTGCAAATTAGATACTTGTGGCATTAAGCTAAAATTGTCTGATTGGAATCAAATGACTACAGCCGAGCGTCAAGCCTTAGTCGAATTACCTTGCGCTACAGAAACAGAAATTCAGTCTTACCGCGAACATATCCAGCAATTAATTCTACAACGCACGGGTATACCAGCTACAAAATTGCCCATCGAGCCTGATGCCGCATGGCTAGACTCTGCCACTGTACCAGCCAGCATCCAGGAAAAAGCTCAAGAGATAGGTGTAACCCTAACACAGCAACATTGGGCAGCTTTAACGCCCTTACAGCGTTTTGCCTTGATTAAACTCAGCCAGCCAGGACATGAAAATAAAAACTTTAAGAGAGCGATCGCAGAATTCCATCTACTTTAATTTGGCTGACTACCCTGCTTGTAGCCCAGATGTCAAGAGTGCTGGAGGGATTGATGTCGATATCCCTGTTGATCAGGCGATAGTTGATAGTAACTTGGTGACAGCACCAGCTTGGCCTGCTCACCCCAATTGGTTGGCAGAATTCCTCATAGTACTTGGAACTAAGATTGAACACCCAGAATTGGCTACAGTTGTTTGAGGCAAGATACTGGAAATCTTTTGGTTCGATCTTCGGCGCAGGTTAAGAGGCATAAAGCAAGTGGCGTGGAAACCCCCTTCTCTACGAGACGCTTTGTCTTAGCGGAAGCCTCTAGCAGATAAGGTGCTAGCCTTTCCCTTTGTCAGAAGGCCGTACTGGCTCACAACAGACCACTGAAAATTATATATTTTTGGAATAGAACAAAATGCAGTAAAAAATACTATTTTTTGATAAATTGCCGTGGGTTTAATTTGCAGTTAAGATGTCTTGAGTACACTACCCATACAATCTGATTTATCCGCCTAACAAGCCAGTTTTAGGATAAACTCAACAGCAAATGGAATACTTATTTACATTAGGTAAAACAATTTTAAATTTTGCGTCTATAAATTTAAATTTCTTAGCAGGAAGTGAAGCTATAGTGGATTTAGCAATGCTGCTGTTAATGTGGCTAAGGTTAGTCCTGCTGCCAAATTATGTGAAGAATTAGTTTAGAAACGCACTTCTTATCGATGACAGGCAAACACGCAAGACATAATGCATTTCTGCGGCTAGTGTCTGGTAATGGGGCAGCTTTTGGATCAGAATCTCGCTACTCCCTGCCCCCCAGTAAAGAGATGGTAATTGGACGCGACCCCAGCTGCCAAGTTGTCTTGGATGCCATGATGTACCGAATGGTATCTCGTCGTCATGCAGTGGTTCGTCCCCTCTCTCTATCGCCAGATAGCAAATTCAGCTGGGTGCTTTGTGATTTGAATAGTGCTAATGGCACTTATTTGAATGGACAACGCTTGTATGAATGTCAGGAATTGCACCCAGGCGATCGCATTTCTCTAGGTGCTGATGGGCCGCAATACGTTTTTGAGTACGAGTATACCTCACTCACCCCAGCCACGACAGTTAACCAAGTTACACCATTACCTTCGGCGACAAATTATCACAGCCACACGCAATTAAAGCAGCCAGATTCTGTTAGCTTCACCCAGCTTTTTCCCATTATTTCTACTGGTAAAGATTTAACTCGTAAAGCTTACCTCGTACCGGGAATACTGACCGTAATCTTTGTAGTGTTAATGTTTGCTACAGTCGGTCAGCCCCAAGCTAATCAAGTGATCGTCGCAACTTACATCGCCTTTGCTGCCTACTATTTTGTTTACCAACTTTGCGGTAAACAGAAGCCTTGGTGGGTGCTAATGGCTGCGGCACTGGGTACAATGTTGATTTTGCTTAGTCCGCTGTTGGATTTATTTATCTTCGTGTTTCGCACAGTCCTACCTGGAAACTTGCCCTCATCCCAAGAATCTACCACCTTCACAGAGTTGCTGGTGCGGATGTTTTTTGGCGCTGGTTTGATGGAGGAATTACTCAAGGCATTGCCTGTACTAGGGGCCTTTGCTATGGGCAGAATGTTGTCTTCACCTTGGCGGGAACGCATAGGCGTCTGGGAACCTCTAGATGGTATTCTCCTGGGAACAGCTTCTGCTGTGGGTTTCACTCTCTTGGAAACTCTCGGACAATATGTGCCAGATATTACTCAAAATGTCACACAACAGGTGGGTATAGGCGCTGCTGGTCAACTGGCGGGTTTGCAACTGCTAATTCCGCGAATTTTAGGCTCTGTAGCCGGACACATGGCTTATAGTGGCTACCTGGGTTATTTTATTGGGTTAGCTGTTCTCAAACCCAGTAGAAGTTGGCAAATTCTCTCTATTGGTTATCTTAGTGCTGCTGCGCTCCATGCTTTGTGGAATGCTACAGGATCAATCAATGCCTTGCTGTTGGTAGTTGTTGGGGTGTTATCTTACGCCTTTTTGATGGCAGCAATTCTCAAGGCACGGGCGCTATCACCGACGCGATCGGAAAATTTTGCTACCCGATTTCTTGGCCCAAAATAAGAGATGGGGCAGGGGAGCGGTGGGAGATGAGGGAGAACAAGCAATGCCCAATGTCCAATTACTTTTGAATATTTATATCTTGGGATAGATAGCCTAATGTTATAATCAGTTTATTGTAAGGTTAGTTTAGGCTCACCATAACCAAAATACCAAGAATTAGTGGATGCTTAAAATCGCAGTGCAAGTGTTATTAGCAGATAAATCTGCTTGCACCGGAAATTTATGTAGAAAGAAGAGACAGTTGATTCAAGTTATGCTTCATACTCAGACTTGTTGAGTTCATTGAAAGCATAAGAAGCGATCGCTAAACTAACCTTTGCTTTCTCTACTTCTGATAAAGCTGTCCACTCGGTATTTTGAAGATTATTGAGTGCAGATGCCGCCTTTTGCGATTCGCTGCTTCGCATAGCGTAAGCAAAAGGACGAGCCAAAACTAAAAGATCCTCTGTTCCCCAATTTGGTAGTACTGTCTGAACACACTCAACCAGTTGTTCACCGATTGATTGCTGGGCAGCAAGAATTTGGGCAGCTTTGGTGGCGATGGTGTTGAGCAATGCTTGGGGGACAAAGGCGGCAAAAGTACTAGATAATCTTTCTTGAAGATTAAGCACTATTGCTTGGTGGGGATTGTCATTAGAATCTGACGACGGGGAGATACCAGACCAAAGTGTATCTAGATGGCTATAAAAATCTTGCGATCGCGTTGTCAGTTCTTCCTCAAGCAAATCTTGCATTCCGAACTGTTGTTCTAATTCGTCAAAATAAGCTTCTGATTCTTCATCAGCTGGATTCCAGGGATAGGTAGCATCGTCTGGTTCCAGTAATGCTTCTAATAATTCTAAATCTACTTGAGATGGCAAAGAAGAGAAAGTCTCTGAGCCGTTAATTTTATTAGCCATTTTTCATTGCCTCGCAATTAATATTTGGTGGTATTTACAACTACAATTCCTCAGAAGAGATTTCCGCAAAAACAGTTGAATTTTTCTACAGTAAAAACAGATTTTAAAGGTTGATGCTAAAGACTAAAATTTATTTCTGCAATAGCTATGCTATGAGTCTTCAATAATAAACTCCCAGGTTTCAGATTTAGCACTTCCAAACTTTAACTGCATTCCGGATTTCAATGGGACTTCCTCTCGGAGGATTTGTTGCCAACCATTAGGCCCTAAAAACCAGGTTGTCCCGTAGGTGGAAAAATCTTGCAAGTAATAACTTCGCACCAATATAGCATCAGTAAGAGTGTTGCGGCAGAAGATTTCCGCGTGGCGTTTGGATACCGATGGTTCGGGGATGACAATATCATTGTCTTTCGTGCGACCGATACGGGTGACTCCATAACGCAGTAACCAGGTTTTACCTTTTGGGGCGAGCGATCGCAACGAAGCAGCCGGAAGCGGGGAATCTATATCAGGAATGGCTGTGTCTGGTAGTTCGGTAATACCTTCATCCAGATTTTTAATCAGTTCGCCATTAAAATCTGGATGCAGGTAGAGAACAGGCAAAGTCCAAGCAGGTTGATTAAATTTATACAGTGTTAACAATTCTTGCCTACCTTGGGCTACGGCTTCATCAATTGGTTTGTGCGATCGCAAAGCTTCGGTAAAGGCTTGAATAAAACTGAGGCTTTCCTGGTCTGCGATTTCATCACGCATTCCCAAAACCGCAGGCACACCATGACGAATCAGCACTTCTGCTAAACTGCTGGCAGGGATAGCTTGATGATTTATAGCAGCTGGTTGTGCGCCCCAACAGGCGTTGAAAACTGCTAATTTCACACCTGTACGGGTCAATACTTGCGCCAATTCTATCCCATTCAGGGGCATATCTGGTCGCAAAAACAGTAACCCCCCGTCTGGGCCTGGCAAACCATGTCCAGCATAAAAGAAAACATTGTATGCTCTGGTTTCTAATTCTTGAATCAACTCTTGTGGAGTTGGTTGTAGGAGTTGATTCACTATACAAGGTGCATATCTTTGGAAATTACCACCCACAGAGGTATCTGCAAGAGTTTGCTGTAAGATAGCAGCTTCTTGTTCTAGTTGCAGCTTGTCATCATGACCTAAAACCAGCAGAATACTTAAAGCCTGGTCAGTTCGCAAATGCGGTAAGGGGTCAACTTCACTGCTGGTGCGACTAAATAGCAAATCTTGCGAGAGAGACATAGCTGATTGACCAGGTTCACGCTGCATAATTTCCCAAGGGAGAGCGATCAGATCCGGGTCACGAATTTCTAGGCGAAAGCGCAAACGTGTATGCTGACCCATAGCAATACCGCGACTGCGTTCTAGACTACCAAGAATTTGCCCGTCAAATATCCAGCGCCATAAATTCATTCCCAAGTTTTGCATCAGACGACTGCTATAGGGGCCAGTGGTTTGACCTGAAGGGGGAGAAATCCAATCTATAGGGAATGGGTTGGACTTTTGAGATGTTGAGTTTGGGGAAATATCTAAGTGACTATGACCAGCAAACATCTGCTGCCATTCTTGCCAGACTTGATTGAGTTCATCAGGCCATACACAGTCACGTAAAACGTAGCCACTGGGATAGGGAGCTTTGACCACCCAAATGGCGAAGTTGTCAGTGCCAGTGTTACGGAGACGGGCGATCGCCAAATTCAGGGATGGCATGGATTCATTAAAATAAAAACTAAAATAAATAATTTCAAATAATAATTCTCCAAGGTGAAAATTTTCTACTTTTTTACCTTGTAAGTTTTTTACACTGATTGTTACCTGTTATTATTCCAGGTTTTTACCAGTTTATCGATTATTTAACTAAGTTGGACTACTGTCGTCAGGTGGTTGAGGAACTGGCGGTTGTGTGGCAGATATACACGGACTTGGTGCATCTTCTGGTAAAACAGAGACACCAAAGCGTTTCAGTTGGGAGAAGTCCAGCAATACTGTTTCCGGCAAAGGTTTTGAATTTGATGGAACTGAGGAAGTTACTGCTGGATTATTAGTGTTAGCTGGAGTTTGTGTGCTTTTATTAGCACAGACTCGCATAGACACTGAAAAATTTCCCGAAGCAGGTTTAAGATTTGGTTTTGTGTTGATAACTTCTAAAAAAGCTCCAGGTGGAAGTGATTGGTTGTTTCCCAAGGTGATTTGATTGTTAGTTTTAATTACCCAGCCAGGAGAAAGGTTGGCTAGCGATCGCTCTATGGGTGTTGCTTCGATGGTTGGATTTGAAGTTGGTATGGGAGTGGATGAAATCAAGGGGACTGATGGCGATCGCAGTTGCTTCACAAACAAGCCTAAAGCACCTGCTGCTACCACAAATATTAACGGAACAATCCATTGTAGCGGTAAACTGGAGCTTTTGGCAGGCTCAGTGTCTGGAATCACCTGAGTTTTGTGGTTTGAGCTACCTAAAAGTGTCGGATCTGTCGCCCTGGATGCAAAATCAACAGTTTTGGCAGAATAACTCTCTGGAATGAAGGCTTGGATCGTAATTTCTGGTTCCCAGTATTGGACTTGATAATGGACTAAAGCGATGGTGACATTATCGTGTCCATTCTTAGTGTTAGCGATTTCAACTAATCTATCCGCAACATTTGCTATATTTGTTTCCCCAAGTAGAATCGGCAAGATTTCTGTTTCCCAGTACTCCTCCACCCGATCAAAATCACTCAAACCATCGGATGTGAGCAGAAAAACAGCATCTTCGTCGAGCATAAACCGCCCAGATGTGGGATGCAATGAAGTGCTAGGCCCCATGCCCAAAGCCTGGACGAGAGAGCCAGCAGAACTTTGTAGTACAGCCTCGCGGTAAATGGCATAGCCTAGCCGCACCTCGCGGGAGGCAACATCATCGTCTAGGGTAACTTGATAACAGCCGTGGCGGGTAATCCAGTAAGCACGACTATCACCGACGTGGGTAATGTACATTTCATGAGCAACAGGCAATGCCATTACTAAAGTCGTGCCCATCCTCTGACGCCCTTGGCGATTTTCACTGTCATTGCGCTGACTAATTTTGTCATTAGCAATTGCCACAGCCTTATCTAGGTCATTAAGTAGCAGTGAGGGGTCTATGTGGTCGTAGGGAACTTTTGTTAGTTGCTGTACCTGCTGCTGGATCGTTTCAATGGCTAAATTTGATGCGACATTGCCACCCTCGTGCCCACCGATGCCATCACAGACAATTGCTAAGGCTGTTGGCTGGGGTGGTTTGCTCACCAGAGTTCCACTGGGTGGGCTACAGGCATCTTCGTTACGTTGACGGCTAGGCCCAGTGTCGCTTTTGGTGATAATTTTGATTGAGGGTGTTTGCGATCGCCCTAACCCAGCCAGTCCGCGATCTAAAACTCCAATTAATTGATCGGTTGAATTAATCTTTCCCTGAATTAAGGAAAGGCTAACCTCATTAACAAATTCAGTTATGGCTGGTTTAGCACTACTAACCAACTGCTGCCAAAATTGACCTAATTGGGGCAATTCTGGTAATGTTGCTGCATCGAAACGCAATTCTAACAAACGGACTAATGATCCTTCTACCCGTAATACATTTGAGTCAAGCAAGCTAGAGACGACACCTTCACTTGCAAGAGGTTGCCACAGATGAGCTATTTGCCATAACCAATTGAGTTGGCGCATCGATGTTGCATCACGCCAAGCGGTGGTTAACTCGCCAGCCAACTGCACTTGTTGGATTTTGTCATCTACTAATAATGGGGGTTTTTCTAAAAGTAATATTTCTCGATGGGAGGGGCCGTCACCGAGAAAAAGTACTCCATATACCTGCGGTACGTGTAAACGGTAGGGAATCAGTCTCAGGTAAGCTTTTAGAGGCTGCAAATTATCTAACTCAGACGTTAGCGCTAATAAACCAGGTTTCGTATCTAAAAGAAGAAATTTATCAAGGACTAAATAGCGATCGGCTAATATTTCTCCAGGGCTACCCACACTCGGGCCATCTACCACAGCCCAGAGGTAATTTTTGGTTAGGGGCGTGGAACATCGCAGGCAAAACTTGTGAGTCAGGGGGTTGGCAGCCTGACAACTTTCATTTGTACAGTAGAGCGTTGCCGCGTCATTTTCCATAGTTTTCGCACCGGGAAGCGATTGGCAATTTCTTTAACAGCATTATTAGGGACAATCTAGACCGCTCATCTTTCTTGAACTTGACATACCCAGACTTTAGATGATGATTTTAGCTGGCGGATATCAGCAGGTGCTAATACTTACTTCTCCAAAGAATACGCTCCTAAGTCAACCCTACAGCCTCATCATAGCTTCTATTGCTCTGTGACTCTCCATCGCCAAAGCAACTAACTCCAACCCTGTTACCAAAGCATAACCCAAGCATAACTGCGCCCCAAGCTTTTGCTGAATTACCCCATCATCAAGGTATTTATTTAGTTTATAAGTAGGATAGCGACAATTAACTTTAATTAAGAATTAAGATAACTGAACTATTCAAAGTAGCGGATTAATGAAGAGGCTTTAAAAATCTGGTCATCTCGTTTCTGGGTTCTTTTTGGGGAGGTCGCAAAGCTTCACAGACTAATTTTCCCCCTTCCCAACGCGGGAAGGGGGTTAGGGGATTAGGTTTTTCGTAGATTCCAGATGGATCTGAATTGTCAGAAAAGTTCAGCCAGATCGCTACCAACTCATTCGCTTATTGTTTGTCGTCCATTGCGACCAGGGGGACTCCCATGCTGTAGTTGGTAACGCGAGCAGATAGATTGTAGCTGATTTCGCCGAGTTGCAGGAGCGATCGCAGATAATGCTCTAAGTCTGACCCAACACGGCGCAAGTTATAGTCTGTGAGGTCTGCGCCACTAGATGCTTCTACTAGTTCATCAAATTTTCGATAAACTTTTTGCAGCGCATCTTCATTCCAGTTAAATTCGTTATCTGGGTCAATATCTAACGTTAAGACCTGTTCACTGGGAATCAGTTCGCCATCCCGGTCAATTTCGCCTGCAAAAATGCGGACATGCCGGGTTGTGGACTTGAGCAGCATCGGGTTATCCATAAAAGGGTGTAAGATTTGGGTGGATTACACTGAAATTATTGTAAACGCTATATTCAAGCTTGAATGCTCTCAATTTACAAGCTTTGAACTCAGTTTCAAAAGGGTATATTGAATGGGCATAAGTAAAAATATCACCTGTACTGATTAACTTACTACTTCTGTTAGGAGTTGAAGATACAATTAGTAGCTAGTACTGACAGTAGTCCAATTATTTTTTTGTAAAAATTACTGGTGAGAGTGTTTTTATTTGGCGGATACAAACAAGTCAAAGTGGTGTGCTAATCTTACCTACTGCTAAGATTTTCGGACTCATGAAGCCTAAAAGCCAGTAGAGGGAAGCACTCATCAGGAATAATTTGATCTGTGTACATTTTTTTATGGAGTACAAAAGTTTTTACCTTAATAATTCTGCTCATCAATTTCTTCGGAATTTTCTATTGCAAAAAACGTACATCAAGTAATTTTACTGAATAGTGCTACATCGACCTCCGGCTTTAATAAGTTCCAAAAAATTAAGCGATTTTACTTACGTATAAATACCAAAATTAAAGTAACAACTCGAACTGTGATTGACGTTAACATAAAGTTAATGTAAAAAGCTTTAAAAAGACCGGACAACTTCTTACAGAAACTTTATTGTGTAGAATCTTAAAAACTGAATAATAGTTATGGCTTACCATAAGCTATATCTGGCAAAGTCACATCAAAATCTAGCTTGAAAATAAAACACAGGAGACTGAAATGGAATACAAAGGTGATTGATGAAGAAAAATTCTTAATTCAAGCACTTTGGATTCAAAGAAGATATAAAGAATTTTGCTAGGCATCTACATCCTTACCCTCATGACCACCAAGTAAAGGAATCTCAATAGCTATGAACTCCAAAGCATTACCACGCCAGATAAATAATCTCGAAGTAGGTGTTTATGAGTGCGAAATCCATCTCAAATTCCGGTTGATTGAGGAAAAGAGTCTATTGGGCGATCGCGAACAACTGTTACAGGTGTTACTTGATGCCTTGATCGAGGGTTCTGATGACTTTCTAGAGACGCTACAAGCGTCCGTTAAAGCCCAGGAAGTGTCCGAGTTTAAAGCCTCACCTCAAATGCGACGCCAGTTGATGCGCTTGCGTAATGCTGCTGAAAATACTCAGCCTTAAAGGTGTAATTTAAGTAGCGAAAAAACATGAATTGGGCATCAAATCAAATGTTGATCATATAGCCCCGTTGCAATAAAAACTAAGCAGTAAGTAGAATTCATAAAATATTGTGATTTCTCCTTTGTGAAAGTCTTATTTAGCAGCACAGAGTCCCAGGAACAGTTTCTCTATTAAAAACTTTGTAGCAAAGGGTACTGGTAGAATCTAAGAGCAAATTCAGCCGGGTGCATTTTACCGAGTTTTTATAAAAACATTGCAGGAACAAAAAAATTCTGTGTCTTTACAGATGGGGAATTGGACAACAGGCGCGAATTCAATAAAAACCTAAAAAGCCAAAGTGAAAATAAATAACCTTTCTTTTAGCTTTTTACTTTAACTAAGTGCCTGATTTGCTGAAATACTTATGTTTTATGTATTACTGGTAATAGGTCATGGTTTAGCAGCCAGTTACCTATTGCCAATTACCCATAAGAAGGGGGCAGGGGGAGCAGAGGAAGCAGGGGGAGCACGGGAAGCAGGGGAAGCAGGGGAAGCAGGGGAAGTAGGGGAATTAACCAATGCCCAATGCCCAATGCCCAATGCCCAATGCCCAATGCCCAATGCCCAATGCCCAATTCAAAAACTGTCTATTTAGCAAGGCCGTGTTCTAGGGCGAAACGAACTAACTCTGTACGGCTATTGGTACCAGTTTTACTAAACAAACGGCTGACGTATTTTTCTACATTGCGGACGCTGGTTTCTAAGCGACGGGCGATTTCTTTGTTCATCAACCCTTCAGCCACCAAGTTCAAAACACTTTGTTCTCTGGGAGTCAAATCAATTTTGAAAGGGGCTGGCGATTGGGAAATGGCATTTCTTTGAGTTAACAATGCCTTAATTTGGGCAATCTGATTGGCTAATTCAGCAAGATCAGGGGTTTCAACGTCATCTCCTGTAGTTGAAGCCTTAGCGGCACGGCGGGCTAGCAAATTTTCGACTATAGCCACTAATTCATCTGGATCAAAAGGTTTGGGTAGATAGGCATCGACACCAGCATGATACCCTTGGATGCGATCGCCTGTCATGCCTTTAGCAGTTAAAAATACTACCGGGAGCGCTTGGAAGCGGGGGTCTTCTCGCAGTTGCTTCAGGAACTGATAGCCATCCACCTGAGGCATCATGACATCGGAAATCACTAAGTCAGGTGTATTCATCTGCATCCATTCCCAACCTTCAAGGGCGTTACTGGCGACTTGAACGCTGAAACCGCTCTCTTGCAAATAGTCCTTCACGGCTTCCCGTATCCCTGGTTCATCATCCACCAGTAACAATTGTGCTGACATTTAAAATTCCCTTAAGTTTACCTTTTTTTAATTTAGCGAAAGTTGAGAGTCATTGAACAAGTATCTGAAGGCGATACAATAGCATTCATTGTCTTGCTGTCAACCTTTTTCGTCCTATGCTGCCAGTCATCTATTCCGACGAATTTTTAGATCACAAGACTGGAAAATACCATCCTGAAAGACCAGAACGTTTAAGTGCGATCGCCACTGCCCTAAAAGCAGCAACATTCGCAGATAAAATTGATTGGCGTGAGCCTACACCAGCATCAGAACAGCCATCGCTGATGTCTGTATTAGTTAAAGCACATAGCCCAGCCTACATCAAAAAACTTTGGCAAATCGCTTCTAGTGGCGGCGGCCCTTTGGATGGAGATACGCCAGTTTCCCCTCGCAGTTATGATGTGGCATTGTTGGCAGTCAGTGCATGGTTGGATGGAGTTGAGGCTGTATTAAAGTCGGCTAATCCAGCTTTTGTACTAGCACGTCCCCCAGGACATCATGCAGAAAGTGATGCGGGGATGGGCTTTTGCCTATTTTCTAATGCAGCGATCGCAGCTTTATTTGCCCTCGAACAACCCGGAATTAACCGCGTCGCCATCCTCGATTGGGATGTGCATCACGGTAATGGGACTCAGGCGATCGTCGAAACCCAAGCACGCATCGCCTACTGTTCCCTACATCAGTATCCCTGCTATCCCGGTACTGGAAGAGCGACAGAACACGGCTTTCATAATAATGTATTAAATTTACCTGTACCCCCTGGTAGTGATATTGCAGTATATCAGCCACTATTTGAAAGACAGGTTGTACCGTTTTTAGCTAACTTTCAGGCGGATTTGCTGATTGTAAGTGCTGGTTATGATGGCAATGCCGCAGATCCTTTGGCAAGTATCAATTTGCAGCCAGAAGACTACGCTTTATTTACTGATTATTGTCTAGGGATAACTCGTAAAATTTTGTTTGGCTTAGAAGGTGGTTACGACTTTGACTCTCTTTCTCAATCAGTCGTAGCGACAATTGAACATTGTTTACTTTAGGTACTTTCTTTTTTTTTTAGGTAAAACCTCGGAATTTGTAATTGAGTAACTTTCGTATATGCACTGAGATCATAATAATCCTATTGATTTCTGGCTCAGATTCCCAACTTCTCTAATAAACTGGGAATCTTCTTGTATGTTTCCTTTGGATTTCACAACAAAGTATGCAAAAATAGGGAATTTGTGCATACTTGTCGTCATAATTCTTTGTGAGTTAGTTGACTAATTTAACAACTATCTTTACGTAAAATTGGGGTGACACAACTTTTGCTCTCAACTCAACCTAAGTAATTTCTTTTACCAAGGCTTTCTAAAATTCATCAAATCTTCAGAAATAAAAAGTTTGAATGTTGTTCTGAAACAGCTAAAGTTTTGTTAAGATGCAATTGCTAGCAGTTTCTCGGCGAAATTCACCTATCGGTGTGTGGAGAAATAAAAAGTACTAGCAGCACAAATTTTTCAAGGTGAACCAATGACCACCTATATTTTTTTCGATGAAGCCCTACGGATGCTGACCAACTCCTATTTAATATCAGTAGTACTGTTAATAGCAGCTTCTGGTATAGGTTTGGCAGTAATTGAAACAATAGAAAAGACAGGAGAACCCTAAGTTTAGAAATGGCAGTGTAATTCTTGCCAAAAACCATTGGCTGCAAGTGTTCACCATGAGCAAATCTTGGGAATACTAAAGCATGAAAGTCTTATAGCGTTGCAGTCTTGCCTGTAAATCTACCAAAAACACAGGTAACTGTAGCGCTATTGAGACTCAAACCAAGGAGTTACTACAATGGGTCTATTCGACGCTGTGTTGGGTACAGAAAGCCAAACCCAAACAGCACTTAATCCAGCCGAAGCTTTTGCTGTTATTGTTTTGGCGGCAATAGCGTCAGACGGTTATCTTTCTGTTGAGCAAGCAAATTATATCACTTGTGTGCTGTCTCGGATGAAACTTTTTAAAAGTTATCCCCATGAGATGATGAACAAGCTGTTTGAGAAAATCTTGAACATTCTCGAAGGGGATGGCTTTAATACTTTATTTAATGCAGCAAAAGATTCTCTATCTCAAGATTTGCGGGAAGCAGCCTTTGCAGTAGCCACCGATCTAGTTCTAGCTGAAGGTATCGTAGTTGAAGAAGAAAAAAACTTCTTAAATGATTTATATCAAGCCTTAGGTGTTTCTAGCGAGATAGCAATACAAATTGTGCAAGTAGTCTTAATTAAAAACCGGGGATAAGGCGATAAAACTTAGGCTTAGATTCACGCCTTTTTCAAGAATCGCAAATCTTGTTGTTCAATGCATTATTATGTCATAATTCGATTTTATAATTTTAAACTTTAAATTGTAAATTAATTATGCGTTGCTCTGCCACCCTAACCCAACTGGTTGAAGTTCTTTTGGCCAGTTCTGTAAACTTATCTGAAAATGCTTTAACACAAGTAAGTTACGGTATACAAACAGATAGCCGCACCCTGAAGCCGGGTGAAGTATTTGTAGCTTTACGAGGCGATAAGTTTGATGGACATGAATTTGTGCAAATTGCGATCGCAAAGGGTGCTTTAGCTGCAATTGTGGATTTTGAATACGAAAATCCGGGATTTCCTGTATTACAAGTAAAAGACACCCTAAAAGCATATCAGAAAATTGGCAGATGGTGGCGTGATCGCTTTAACATTCCGGTAATTGGCGTCACAGGTTCCGTAGGTAAAACTACAACTAAAGAATTAATTGCGGCAGTTTTAGGGACAAAGGGGCGAGTTCACAAAACTTATGAAAATTACAACAACGAAATCGGTGTCCCGAAAACTCTCCTAGAACTTGGCGCAGAAGATGACTACGCCGTGATTGAAATGGCGATGCGGGGTAAGGGACAAATTGCCGAACTGACACAAATAGCGCGTCCAACGATTGGAGTGATTACCAATGTGGGAACGGCACATATTGAATTACTGGGTTCGGAAGAAGCGATCGCTGAAGCAAAATGTGAGTTATTAGCCGAAATGTCTGCTGATAGTGTGGCAATTCTCAACCACGACAATCCTTTATTAATGGCCACGGCAGCGAAATTTTGGCACGGAGAAGTTTTAACTTACGGCTTTTCTGGTGGGGATATCCAAGGGCAGTTAATTGATAACGACACTGTAGAAGTTGCCGGAATCCAACTACCTCTACCTTTAGCTGGTCGTCACAATGCAACTAATTTCTTGGCAGCTTTAGCAGTGGCAAAGGTGTTGGGGATCGATTGGGCAAGCCTCAAAGCAGGTGTGATGGTGGATATGCCCACAGGGCGATCGCAGCGATTTACCTTACCCAATGATGTGGTAATCTTAGATGAAACTTATAATGCTGCACCAGAAGCTATGATCGCAGCGTTGCAATTATTAGTAGATACACCTGGAAAACGGAAGATTGCCGTATTGGGTGCAATGAAAGAATTGGGAGAGCGATCGCAGCAATTGCACCAGCGAGTGGGAGAAACAGTGAAAAAGTTGAATTTAGACGGCTTGTTGGTTTTGGTAGATGGACAAGATGCCGAAGCGATCGCTCAAAGTGCCGAAGGTATCCCATCGGAGTGCTTTGCAACTCATGCTGATTTGGTGGCTAGGTTGAAGACATTTGTGCAAGCAGGCGATCGTTTATTGTTCAAAGCCGCCCATTCGGTGGGACTAGATCGGGTAGTCAATCAGTTACGTGCAGAATTTTCCAGATGATACCGTTAGAAACCCAATCGCTTAACCGATTTTTGACCTCAAAGCGATCGCTTTTTCTCATCTCTGGTGATTTATTAGTGGGTGTAACCCGCCAATACCAGCAAATTTTTTGAAGTAATTAAACTTAGACAATGGCTAAGTTAGTTAAGTTGCCCTTGTAACCACTAATCTCAATCACGGCATCCGTGAGAGCAGAGAATCCATTTGTACTATCATTGAGTGCTAAAAAAGTCCGTTGATGATTGCCTGTACTTAAGGTAAAAGTTGCCGCACCTTTAGCCACAAAAGCAGTTGCAGTCAATATCTGTTGTACATCGAAAAGATTCAGACTTGCAACAGTGCCAAGTTGAACCAAATTATCGGCTGAAACTGCATTCAGACCACCAATTTTATCTTTACAGATGTTAAGGTCAGTAATAACATCAAAGCCAGACACCAGTGAATCGCTCAGGCTGTTAAATACAAATTTATCAGCGCCATTACCGCCTGTAAGGATATCACTACCAGCGCCGCCGTTGAGGATGTCATTACCGTTATCACCAACTAGTTTGTCATTTCCAGCTAATCCAAACAGTTGATCGTTGCCGTTTTTACCAGAAATTTTGTCATTGCCAGCATTACCTGTGAGTATATCTTTACAGTTGCTACCGTTTAAGGTTTTACCAGGAACATTTGCTTCTGTGATAGTCTGGCTGATGAGTTGAGAGTTGGCATCATACAGATAACTGGCAACTGCATCAGTAGTGCCATCGCCCTTTTTGTCAATATCTGCGGAAGTTAGTTTGCCGTTGGCATCATAGTTGTAAGTGGTAATCTCGTCAGCAAGACCATCATTATTTTTGTCAGCTACTTGTGCAGTGAGTTTGCCGCCAGCATCGTAACTGTAAGCAGTCACCTCATCAATGATGCCATCCTTATTATTGTCAATCTCCTGTGATTTCAGCTTGCCGCTAAAATCGTAGATATAACTGCCAACTGCATCAACTACACCATCGTTGTTGAAGTCATAGCTGGCGGTAGCGCGTCCATAGGTAGAGGTGATATCGACTCTATTAGGCAGGTCGTCGCCGTTCTCGTCACGGCTAGAGAATGTCTGGTTGCCGTTGGCATCATAAGTAAAGGTTTGGACTATAATAGCGATGCCGTCGCCGTTCTCACGTCTAAAAGATGTCTGGTTGCCGTTAGCATTATAAGTAAAGGTATCGACACTATCACTGTTGCCAGCGATGCCATCGCCGTTCTGGTCATAGCTTCGGGATGTCAAGTTGCCGTTGGCATCATAAGTATTGGTAGAGGTATAGACAGAATCAGCAATGCCGTCGCCGTTGTAGTCAGTGCTAGAGGATGTCGACTTGCCGTGGGCATCATAAGTAAAGGTTGTGACATAATCAGCGATGCCGTCGCCGTCATTGTCAGGGCTAAAAGATGTCTGGTTGCCGTTGGCATCATAAGTAAAGGTTTGGACAAAATCAGCGTTGCCGTCGCCGTTCTGGTCAATGCTAAAAGATGTCTGGTTGCCGTTGGCATCATAAGTATAGGTTGTGACAGAATCAGCGATGCCATCACCGTTGTAGTCAGAGCTAGAGGATGTCTGGTTGCCGTTGGCATCATAAGTATACGTTGTGACATAATCAGCAATGTCACCGCCGTTGTAGTCAGTGCTAAAAGATGTCAACTTGCCGTTGGCATCATAAGTAAAGGTTTCGACAGAATCAGCGTTGCCAGCGATGTCACCGCCGTTGTAGTCAGTGCTTCGGGATGTCTGGTTGCCGTTGGCATCATAAGTATAGGTTTGGACATAATCAGCGATGCCGTCGCCGTTGTAGTCAGTGCTTCGGGATGTCTGGTTGCCGTTGGCATCATAAGTATA
>JAHCSU010000484.1 GCA_023522315.1 Nostoc sp. CCCryo 231-06 | reverse complement strand
AGAAAATACAATATTTACTAATATTATGCCCATGATATCTATCTTCTGGACGCTATGTATTTGGGGTAATCAATTTGAGGTTGTAGCTGAGATATTAAAAAATGATTTGGTACAAGATTTATTTGATAGCGAGTTATTAGAAATTAGCGACTATGAAATGGATGCTTTAAAAGAGGTATTTTTTGATGATTTTATTGAAATGCTCCTAGTCAAAGAGCAATATGAGATGGCTTACCGATTATTTGACCAGTTCAATTTAAAAGAATTACTAAAGCCTTATTACTATGCTACTTTGAGCTTTTTTAATGATGAGCGTAATCAAGAGTACTTACGCATGGGACCTGAGCTTAACCAAACCGTCAATGAAATACTTAAGAGCGTTGAAAAATACCGTAAAATTTATGCATCCAGATTAGGAGAAAAAAATGTTAGTGACACCTGACTGGGATAAATTTAAATCAAAATTTTCTGATAATCCTCAGAAAGCCTTTGAGTGGTTTTGCTATCTATTATTCT
>JAHCSU010000483.1 GCA_023522315.1 Nostoc sp. CCCryo 231-06 | reverse complement strand
ATTGTTCGCGTTAGCGTCTCGCAGAGAAGGTGGGGACTTCCGCGACTCGTTAAAGATTAAAACCTTTTAATTCAGCATTTTCAAAAGGCATATCAGGGATGTTGGGTGTCTCACAACATTTTTTAAGTAGGGTAGCACAGTTAGCTGTGCTACCTTACGAAAATTTATTCCCCCATCACTCTCCCCATTCTTTAATTACGGCAAATAGTGATGAGTAATCATCATCAGCAAATGACATTTTCACAGCTGTTTGCAAGATTTGCCGCACACCCTTAATACTACTGAGATCCAAACTCCGAGATTTCGCTTCCGAGATAAATAATTCTGTATCTTTGAGCAAGTGTTTTGTGGGGAAATTGGGATCAGCATAATTACCATCCAACATCCGTTGTAGCTTTTTGTCAAAGGTAGGCGCGTATAGTGGACTGTCGCGCAATATTTGCATAAACATATCCACATCGACACCCTGACGCTGAACAAAAGCCAGACTCAGAGCAAAGCTAGTTGTTAGAGAAGCTATTAGTTGATTGAGTGCTAATTTTAGCGCCGCCGCAGTTCCCACGGGCCCGATAAGTAAAGGTTCTGTCCCAAAATTTTGGAGTAACTTCAAGTGGCGTTGATATTGTTCTGGCTCTGCCCCTACCATAACACTCAACTTGCCAGCTTTTGCTTCGGGAATACTCCCTAATACAGGTGCTTCTAAATACTCACCACCACCAGCAACAACTGCATCTCTAATTTCCTGGCTTTGTGTGGGAGTAATTGTTCCCATTTGGATGATCGTGCGCCCTTCCAGAGTTTGCCAAGCAGTATCTGAAAGCAGCACATTATAAATGGCCGGGGCATTAGTAAGCATGAGGATTACGCACTCAGCAGCACGAATGGCGTGGCGGGGATGTGTAGCAATTTCAGCCCCAGATGCTTGTAATGGTGCTAATTTTTCTGGGGTGCGATTGTAGGCAACTAGCTGTATATCTGCGGCTAATAACCTTTGAGCCATTGGTAGTCCCATCAGTCCAGTTCCCAGAAATGCCACCTTCATTTTTTACGTTCCTTTAATACAGCGTCACCGATAGCAAGTCTTTGTTCGCGCAGCGTCTCGTAGAGAGGGTCACAGCCCATAGCGAACATCGCGTTTGCATTGTTTGATTCAAATTTAGTTGGGAAGTAGTTATTTGAGACTTAAGATACAATCTCAAATCCCAGTTTCCCTACTCCCCACTGCTACTCTCTAATTCTGGCAATCAACCACCTGCGGCAAAAGTCACCATAATTATCACTGAAAGTAAAATACCAGGGGTAAGTAGTGTTGCTAGCATTAGCAGGTCATGAGTGGACATAATTATTACTTTGGTAGTGTGTTTAACTTTACAGTAATCACTGTTATGCTAGTCTAGATAAGACTGATAATGCATTCTTAAATAGAGTTTTAACTTTTCTTTCTTTACGTTTACTCTGGCAGAGTTAATCCTTTTAGTAGTTGAAAAGTTTCTGTCTTATCCAGACCTTTGCTCTGAACTAAAACTCCAAAGCCGCCCAGTCCTGTGGGATCTATAAGTTGTTGTAATGCGTCGCGTCGCTGTAGTAACTGCGAGAGGGGTTGCTTTTGATAAGAAAGGGCTGCAATGCGATCGCCTAACCCCAACGCCATCAAAAATAATCCCTGCTGGATAAAACCAACATTCTTTAAGTTACACTTCTGTCCCCAGCGTTCCAAAGCCGTAAAGTCAACATGGGCAGTGATATCTTGTCGCCCAATATTGATATAAGGGTTGTCATGGAAACGATGATGGTAATAACACTGTAGGGTTCCTTGCGATCGCCTGGGATTATAGTAACGACTGGCGGGGTAGCCATAATCAATTGTTAACACATAGCCGCGCTGCAAGCGGTCTGCTACTATACTCAACCAGTCACCAGCCGCTAAATTAATTTCACTACGGTAGCCATCGGGATATACACTTTGGGTTAAGTCGATTCCCAGTAAATCTAAATATTCAGCTAGTTGGGGGGTTGAAGGTTCCCCTGTGACTTCTAGAAATGCAAAATTTGACCTCTCCCCCAACCCCTCCCCTATGTTCGCGTAGCGGCACGAAGTGCGGGGAGGGGAGGAAGATTCGCCCTTACCTTCTTGGTTTTGTGGTATTGTTACATAAATTTCTCGGAGTTCTCCCGTTTCTAAAATGAATTGATGCACGGGGAACGCATCTACTAACTCGTTAGAAAAAAAGCAGCCTGCGATCGCATTGGATGGTATTTCCTCTAAATTGCACCAACGCACAGGGAAATCTTGCAAACGTTGCTGCTGTTCTTGTCTTAACGTTGGGGACTTTTCAACAATGATGTACTCCAGCGCGGTAAAAAAATCTGGGTAGCGTACCTGATGATATTTGAGGATATGCAATGCTAGCAATCCTTGACCTGCTCCCATTTCTACCAGAGAAAACGGTATAGGTTTTCCTAGAATCTCCCACATCTGAAAAAATTGTTCTGCTAGTAACTCACCAAAGTCAGCACAGAGGTTAGGAGAAGTGAAAAAATCACCACCTTTAAAGCCAATTTTGAGTGCATCGCTAGAATAGTAGCCATGTTCAGCGTGGTATAATACCAGATCCATGAATTGGGCGAAAGTAATTCGTTGCTGGGGAGTAGTGGTAATGTGATTGGCGATCGCTGCACACAATGCTGGATTTGAATCCATAAAATTTGAGGTTTTAGATTGGGGAATAAAGAAAATAAATGAATTATGAATGATGCAAAACAAAATTGATAATTCATAATTTCCTCTGAGCGGTCTACAAACCCCATAATATCGACCACTGTGGCATAAGCGCTGGCATTTATTGACAGACAAAACTTGGGAAGTTTGCAGTTCGGTGCGATCGCCCACCAATGTAATGCGACAACATGGTTTATAGGGTTTCTCGTTTACGTGAGGTACACCCGTAGGGGCACGGCAGTGCCGTGCCCTTACACTTGGCAATATAATGTTGTACCGCATGTGAATGGGAACGGCTATATAGCAATCCTATCTGAGTTGTGAAAATTAGTTTTTAATCGAACCACAGAGGCGCAGTATTTCGACTTCGCTCAATAACCGAACACAGAGAGAAGAATCAACAGAAATTTTCACAATTGATTTATTTTATAAATAGTTTTTTAGGTGTTGATTTTCACTTTTGCGATCGCAATCCTCAGTCCAATTAACTCTCCAGAATATTACGATCTGTTGCTAGGATTTGTGCCCCTGCTTGGATCATTTCTATATCTGATGGCGACCAATCATGAGGCCCTTGGCAGTGATGTGCTACTAGTAATCCCCATAATCCTCTAGGTATGACAATTGGTGCAACCAAGTTGGCACGAACTTGCATACTGCACAGAAAATCTCGGTGACAAGACTCGATTGGCTCTAATTCAATATCAGCGATCGCCTTTACCCGTCCTGCTAAGTATAAAGCAGCATACTCGTTGTTAAAACAATCATCTGGCCCAGTGGAACCAAGTATTGAGTATTCTTGAGAACTCAAAGATTCAAAAGTCACTTGACCTTGCCACTGCCCGTAAAAATAATACAACACCACCCGATCAACCTAAAGCGATTTTCTGAGTTGATTTGTTGTTTGCCGGACTAACTCATTCCGCTCTATTGATATGACAAGGCGATCGAGCAAATTTTGCAAACCCTGTTCACGGCGATCGCGGCTTTGGTTAAATTGGGAGTGAGGATGAATTTGCACGGTTATAAAATTACGACTAGGTAAATGCTGCTGGATTTATATAGTAATTTATTAGACCTTATTTAGAGGAAGAATGAACAAGTCGAAAAGTATACTAGAAACCCCTCTCCAAACCTCTCCCCCACAGGGAGAGAGGCTTTGAAACCCCCATTCCCTCCTAGGGAAGGGGGGCTAGGGGGGTTAGGTTCTTAATGGTTTGATGTTACAAAAATACTTTTGAAACATCCTCTTAAATAAATTCTTGTATTTCTTGCATTTATACCACCAATTCCATTTTAATGGAACATAACACCATAGTATTAAAACCTCACCCCATCCTAACAAACATCCCTCTCCTTAATAAGGAGAGGGACAGGTTTTGCGTAGCATAACCAGGGTGAGGTTTTCTTCCGCTATTCGATAGATGCTAATATTTTTGATTCTCCAAACATTGGCGCAAAGTTACGGTAAGCTGACAAAGCTGCTTCTTTAACAGTTGCATTCACAATGGGAAATGTAGTGAGGATGTAGCTAAATTCATCTTCAGTTAAACCGTAAAGGTGTGCTACCATTCCATCGAGTTCGGCGCGGAGTTTAGCGCGTTCTGTTTCGTCGGTAACGCCTTGATGATGGGAAACTAAACCGACTTCTTGCGCGAGTTCGTCAAATTCTGGTGTGGTGCAGATGAGTTTGGCGGCGCGTTGTACAATATCGTTGAAGTTGCGATCGTTTTTTGTTAGGCGTGGTACGGGTAGTTGGTAGATGTAAAACATTGTAAGATTTTGACTAATTCTTTGCCGAATTAAAAAGTCAAACAGAAAAGAGTTTAAACAAGCTATAACAAACAAAACCTCAGATGAATTAATTATTCGTTTGCGGTCACTCCTCTCTTCATCAAATATGATACTAGCATTCATAGAATGACCAAACAATATATTTGGAGGCAGTACAGATGCTATTAAAGACCTTTCATTTGTGCTTGCTGCAACAGAACGATAAGCTAACCGATATGTTTGGTAATTTAACTTTTGATTTTTATCTTGACGACGACCTAATAAAGCTTTTCTCCCTTCTTGTTCATCCACCCAATATCTTGGTTCAGCATATAAGTGAGTGAACTGATGAATCATTTTACCTTCATATAATGGTAATCTTCCTTTAGCTGGCTGTTGCTTGAATAAATTGCTGTCGCTAGTCATGTGAAATTCGGCAGTTAAGCGCAAATTCCATTTTCCCTCAATCTTTTCACCCAGCAAGGGGAACTTAAGCATTTTCTCAGCTATGCGGATATCTACCTGATTCTTAAACTCCATTACAGATAGTGAATCTGGTGATAGTTGACGAACCATATCCACTTTAATCTGCAAACTATCATCACTAGGAAACCTTTGAAGTTCCTGCACATCATGACGCATAAATGCAGATGGAAATTCTGTTGTTATACTACCTTTAACAAAAGTAATGACAACAAACTTAAAACGGCTATCAACTTCTTCAAAAATGGTTTTGCGGTTTTCAAAGCAGAAAAGCCCAGTAACTTTAGTTTGACTAAACAACATCTCTCGCAATTGCGGCTCTTGGGTACTTAGCGTGCTAAATTAATAGGATAATGCCAAGAAAGTA
>JAHCSU010000482.1 GCA_023522315.1 Nostoc sp. CCCryo 231-06 | reverse complement strand
ATCTACTCAATATTCACAATATGAATATCGACCGATTGCAAGAACTTAAGCGAAAACTCACGAATGACGCAGACTTGTCCGATATTTGGCTATTTTACATGGATCATTTTGCGGATCATCCAGAATTTACTGACCTGGGTGAGCCTGCCGATCATGAATACCTAGATGCTGTCCTCCAAAAAACTTGTCAGCAGATGTTTGACAGGGCAATAAAGATTAGTGACTGTTTGCTGATCTACATCGCTCAATATCATTTATTTCATGGAGCTTTCCAAATCGAAGGACGTATTGGGGGTGTGATTTATTTCGAGGATGTCAAAATTGGGTTAATTGCAGTGTCGGTAGATTATCCAGCTACTAATGTGGTTAAGTATTCACGGTTCTCTGAAATGATTCAACTGTCTGCACCGCAGGGCAACGATTACAATTGAGATTCACTCTTTAATGTATAGTCAAGGGAATCCCGTTATCTTTGGGTTGCAACTTGAGAATAAATGGAACAGCTTTCAATACCCAATCGGACACGGGTGTATAACTAGCAGCTTCTTCTCCAAAGCTAATAGAAAGCATATCAGTATGAATAATCCCCGGATTGAGGGGTATAGCTGCCATACCAGTTGGCAATTCTTGTGCTAAAGAACGAGTTAATCCTTCTATTGCCCACTTAGAAGCGCAGTATGGTGCAACTTGGGCTGAAGTCGAACGTCCCCAGCCAGAACTAAAGTTAACAATAATACCCCGTTTGTTTTTCACCATTGCTGGTACGAAATGGCGAATTATATTCGCTACTCCTTTTATATTGATATCTATTAGATCCGAAAATTCTTCAGATGGTATTTCCCACAAAGGGGCTGGGTAATTAGTAATTGCCGCATTATTAATTACTATATCTGGCGGTTCATATTTTTGAAGTACGTCTTGGGCCCATTTTTTTACAAGTTGTTCATTTGCCACATCTACAGATGTAAAATCGTTGGGCGCAGTAAACTTTTGACGTATTTTATCGATTGCATCTGATGAACGGGCGCAACCAATAACAGTATGCCCCTGTTGAATAAAACCCTCGGTCATTGCATAACCTAGACCTTTACTTATGCCTGTAATTAAGATGAGCTTACTCATATTTTTCTTTTTTTTGATAAAAAATAGTTGGTAGAGTCATAATCAGAATCGTTTTATTTACCTTCGTAGTCGTTACTACGGCCAGGTGAAACCCGAGTATCCAGTATTTAATGCTAATTTACTTCTGGTCATTGGACTTTGCTCCTCGTGCTATTAACATCCGAGCAATTTGTGCCCGATCCTCTGCACTTGCGCTCGTGTGGGTCTTATTTGCCTCCAGCGCTTGATTGCCCACCTCTGTTACCAGCGCTTTCCCATCATCAGGGGTCGCTTCAAACATTCTTCTGATGCCATCCAAGCTTCCCCAAGAGGCAGCATTTACCAGTGCCCTTCCATCAGGTTTAGCCCCTGCTTGAAGCAGTAGCTTAATTCTTTCTGGCTCTCCTCCAGCCCATCCAGCCCAGTAAAGCGCAGAACGCCCTTGCGGATCGCGCACATTTACATTTGTTCCCACATAAATCAATGCCTTTAATTGATTAAGCGATCCACCCCGAACTAATATCTGTTCACGAGTACTCCTCACATCGCCGCGTTGAGCCGCATCAGTAACGTATCGTTGTGTTCCCTGAGTATCGATGTCACCAAATAGAACAGTTCCAATGAAGAGTAGGAATGGGATAAGGATTGCAAAGATAGTTGCCCATTTATTAGAAAATCGATGCCAAAGTAATAAACTGCTCAACCCGAAAAGAATGCAACTTAGAATTATAAACCCTGGACTAACCACAAAGGATATAGCAATCCTAGCCAACCAGTCAGGCAGAACAGCCAACCAAGGAAGCAGCACTGGTATGCGAGTCAATAGTAAAAAGCAAAACGCTGAAAAAATCCAAATTAGACCAACTAGAATTCTCAGAGCAGAACGCAGTCCGCGTGATATTTGAAACATGGCTAACTTCCCGATAAAAACCTAAATAGTAGTGAGCGATCGCTTAATACTTGCATCTGTGCAACTAGATTATGCTAGGGCATCTGCCCGAAAAAGATATTTATGTCCAATTAATAAATTCTTACAATTAGGGACTCGTATTTTCCATCGATTTGGTGTACCTTATTAATTCCGTGCAATCATTAATACCTAACTTCTCCCAACTTTACCCTTCCAAATTTTTTGCCAATGCCTTTGAGGGAACAGCCAATGAATACTTCTAATGAGATACATACAAAGAAAATCATAAAAAAATCCGACAAGCTTACCCTGAGACAGATGAAATCAATCGAAGAAGCAGAAGACCAACTTCAAGAAGCTAATACTGTCAAATATACAGCCCCTGTGGTTGAAGAGAAACCAGTAATCGCTCAAGAACCTAGAGTTCCTGACTATATTCCGCTCCTTGACAATCCTCCAGTACAGTCTGTGGGCAATTCCGGCTGGCAAGTGTCTGATGTCTGGCGGGATATTCGGGTAGATGATTTTTGTAATTAAAGCAGACAATTTCTATTCCTAGACGGTTCTGCATCGAGGCGGTTGCAATTATCCATGATCTGAATCTTAGAAATTGAGGAACAGGAACCGCTTCAGGGAGAAAAGTTTTCCCGAATGGATTCTTGTGCAGCAATACCTCTGTCTCTTCCTTAAAACAATAGTATGGCAAACGCCTGAGCAATTTTTGTAAACTATCTTTGCACTCAGTCAAAGCTATAGTTAATTGTGCCTATAATAATTTACGGCTAATTATAACTAGAAGTTAGCACTTCACCTGTGTATTGCTTGACTTACGCATTACAAGCGATACCAGGGATAACCAAAATTCATCGGCAGCGCAATAGTTTCTATTTTCGTTGCCAATATGCTCAGTCAGCGATCGCATATTGGAAAAAGAGTGAGCAGAGGGGCAGAGGGGCAGAGGGGCAGAGGAGATGGAGAAAGAACCGATTAAAAGTCATAAAGATTTGAAAGTTTATCAAATGGCTTTTGATGCCGCCATGAAAATCTTTGAACTCTCCAAAAAATTTCCTGTCGAAGAGCGTTATTCATTAACGGATCAGATTCGCCGCTCGTCCCGTTCTGTGTGTGCAAATATGGCAGAGGCTTGGCGAAAACGTCGTTATGAGGCAGCTTTTGTAGCGAAACTGAATGATTGCGAGTCCGAAGCTGCTGAAACTCAGACTTGGATTGAGTTCGCTGTTAAATGTAACTATCTCTCTGTCGAATCAGGTAGAGAACTATATGGAACTTACAACCAAATTTTAGGTGGTCTAGTAAATATGATTGCCAATCCAACACCTTGGTTAATGAAACGTTAGCATTCTTTCTCCTCTGCTCCTCTGCCCCTCTGCCCCTCTGCTCCCCTGCTGGGGAATTGGTTTTTATCGTAGTTTATGTCGGATAAAAGATAACAGATTCTTATTTTGTGTTC
>JAHCSU010000481.1 GCA_023522315.1 Nostoc sp. CCCryo 231-06 | reverse complement strand
ATCTCTGTTGCCAATTGGTATGCTATTGAGCAAGAGCGGATAAAAGTACTACCACTGACTACGCTAAGACGAATTGAGCAGGTTCTAGGCATTGATTTTGGTATTCAGCCGTGATTGGAGCAGAGATGATTGACCCTCATCCTTTTTCTCTCCTCCATACCTCATTTGAGGAGAGATTACAGTCTCAAACCATGCCCAAAATCTTTGTTGCAATTAACTCTGAGAAAATATTGTTGAACTAGAGGAGGTGGAATTTTGGGTAAACCATCCTCTAAGGGCAAAAAAGCTACCTCTGCTACATCCAACAATTTAAAAGCAACCGCTAGTTCTACGGAAGATACCTTTGATCCAGAAAATCCTGCTACAGCAACGATTACGGTTAGCGCTGCTGAAGTAGAGGAGTTGACGCAAGAAGAACAAAGCGATCGCTTGCACCTGGAGCGCCGTGTGGAAAGAGCGTTTTTTGAGGCGGGGAAGGCGTTAACGGAATTGAGGGACAGACGACTGTATCGCTCCACGCATAAAACATTTGAAGATTATTGCCGCGATCGCTTTGGGCATAGTCGGCAACAATCAAATTATTTGATTGCCGCATCTGGTGTTTACGAAAATTTGACAACCATTGGTTGTCAAAATGTGGCGGGTGAGAATTTGACAACCAATGGATCACAAATTCTGCCCACGAGTGAGCGCCAAGTCCGACCGATGACCAAACTTGAACCCCAGGAACAGCAAGAAGTGTGGCTAAGAGCAGTAGAAATTGCTGGCGGTAAAGTGCCAACTGGCAGAATCGTCAAAGGCGTAGTGCAAAAGATAATGGACCGCACGAAAGTACCAAACACTTACCAAATAGGCGAAGTATGCCAAATCCTTGCCAAGGACAATCCTGAACTGAGGGGCAAGGGTGGGTGCTGGGGGATTGTCAGCGCAGTGAATGAGTTTAGTTGTACTGTGAGAATGTGGGATGGCGAGTACACTGTTGGTTTGCAGCACCTCAAATCTTACAATTACCTGCCTGCCGAGTGTGAGCAGATGCAGGTGATTTGCGATCGCATTACCAGGTTACGGGAAAAGGAGAACTTGGAAGATGCCCCAAGTGCTGTGCTGAAGCATTTAGGGGAAGTAAAGCGCCCGTATTTGACTGCTGTCGAAGAAAAGCTGTTGACGCTTCTAGAGTCTGAATATGGGGATGAGATAACGCCCTGAACAGAAGTATTTCAGGCGTTGTAAGTAATCGTGCTTTACAACAAATGCTCACGCTGGAATACGCCCAAGCTATCACTAGCCTTTTTAGGCTATAGCAATCCTAATTGAAACGTGAGAAAATACGGAGATTAAAAGTACGTATTTATAGGCTTTTCAGGTCACTTATAGAAGTAATTTAACTTCTTGATTTATGTTATCAATGTCCACTTAAATTATAG
>JAHCSU010000480.1 GCA_023522315.1 Nostoc sp. CCCryo 231-06 | reverse complement strand
TCGCACAGAATTCATTCTGAATTCTGACTCCTGACTCCTGAATTCTGTTTGATAAATGTGCTAGAAGCCTATACTTTATCTGGTACTCCAAATCGGTGTAGGTAGTTCACCTTAATAGCAAGAACAAATATTGCACATTGTGTATTAATGCACAACAACTGAACACAGATATTTTAATATACCCTTTGAGGGATAATCTTCTTATACAGCAGCCTACACGGAGAACTTAATATGACATCTCCAGAAACGGTTACATGGCTAAAAGAACGCAGTACTTTAGGAATTCTCTCATCTGAAGTGTTAAGTGCGATCGCACAAGTAATTGAAGAACAAGTGGTGAGTGCCGAAACTGACTTAGTTAGCGAAGGCACTCCTCCAGAAGCCCTTTATATTCTTGTAGAAGGTCAACTTGAAAGCAATAGCACCAATGAAACCAACCCAGCCTTAGCTTGTGGATTCCTTCCCGGATCAGTGATTGAACTCAAAGAATTGCTGTTGGATGAATTAACTCCATTCACAATTACTACGGTAACTGAATGTCATTTGTGGGTTGTGCCTGGTGATAAATTTCGTGAATTAGCCACCCAATACCCCGAAATTGCTCAGGCTTTTTCCCGCCAATTGGCTCAAGAATTAGCTCAGGCAACATCTGCACTTAGCTATGAACAAGAACGTTCCGTAGCTTTGCGACCATATTTAGTTACCAAAGCCCAACGGGGAATTGTCGGTACGAGTCGCTATGCTGTGCGGTTGCGAGAACAAATTCGTTTATCGGCTGCTGACCGCAAATCAGTGGATATTTTTGGAGAACCAGGGTTAGAAAAGGACAATATAGCAGCGCTGATCCACTTTGGTTCTCCAAAACGACGAGAACCAATTATTAAACTAAATTGCGGTATTCTGCAAACGAGCGGTGCAGATTTATTCGGTCGCGCTGGCGGTAAACCAGGATTGCTGGAATGGTTGGGAGAAGGTACTTTAGTTCTCAACAACATCCAAGAATTGCCGCAAGAATTATTACCTTCTGTGACGCAGTTGCTCAAAACTGGCACATATACCCCCATCAGTCGTTCAGGAGAAGCAGCATCTGCATCTCGTCCCAGTAAAGCCAGAATTCTGATTGTTTCCGAAAAAACTCAGCCGACAATTGAACGTTCTGTTGGTCACATTATTAAAGTACCACCGCTACGGGTGCGAAAAGCTGATATTCAGGCACAGGTTGAATATTATACTAGTCTCTACACTCGATCTAGAGGCGTTTCTAAACCGCATATCACCCCAGAAGCTTTACGTCGCCTCCAGTCTTATGATTTTCCTGGCAATCTCAAGGAATTAAAAAATCTGGTAGAAAGAGCGATCGTGCAAGCGGAGGGTGCTAATGAATTAACAGAAGAAATTTTCTGGCCAGCCGAAACGAAGAAAAAACGATTTCGGGTGAATCTGTTAAATGCCTATCCTAGTTTGCGGCGGTTTTTACGTAGTCCTTGGTGGCCCGATCGCATTAACTATGGTTTTACTGCAACGGCTTTTGCGATTATTGTTGCAGTCTTATTTATTGGGCCACAAACCCGCGATCGCAATTTCGTATTAAATCTATTTTGGGCTTGGTGGTGGCCTTTCTTCTTATTTCTCTTTCCCTTTTTGGGACGTATCTGGTGTTCTGTTTGTCCCTTCATGATTTACGGCGAAATTACCCAAAAGTTATCTCTCTGGCTGTGGCCTCGACAACTCAAACGCTGGCCAAGACAGCAAGCGGAGAAATGGGGCGGATGGTTCATGTTTGGTTTGTTCACCCTAATTTTCTTATGGGAAGAACTCTGGCATTTAGAAAATACTGCCTACCTCAGCGCTTGTTTGCTGCTGTTAATTACGGCTGGGGCGATGATTTTCTCTGCTCTTTTTGAGCGGAGATTTTGGTGTCGTTATCTCTGTCCCATCGGCGGCATGAATGGTTTATTTGCCAAACTCTCAATGACGGAACTCCGCGCCCAGCAAGGTATTTGTTCTGCCAGTTGCACCACGTATCAGTGCTATAAAGGTGGGCCACAAAAAGGCGAAGGGATGGAAACTAATGGATGTCCTTTATACTCCCACCCAGCGCAGTTAGAAGATAACAGAGATTGCGTACTGTGCATGACTTGCCTTAAAGCCTGTCCCCATCGTTCCGTTGAGTTCAACTTGCGTCCCCCTGGTATTGAACTGTGGACAACTCATGTCCCCCGCACCTATGAAGTAGCATTATTGTTTTTGCTGTTGGGTGGGATATATCTGCATCGCTTGCCAGAGTTGCAATCTTGGTTGGGCTTACAACTGGATTTAACTCAGTTTTGGCAGCACTTGGGATTATCGCTGCTAGTGTTAATTATCCCCGCGATTTTTACCTTTGCGGCTTATGGCTTGCTGCAAGTGTTCAACTTTAACCGTAAGCCTCGAACATTTGTAGAACTTGCCTATGGCTACCTACCATTAGTGTTAGGGGGAAACTTAGCTCACTACCTGCGTTTAGGCTTAGGCGAAGGCGGACGGATTTTACCCGTAACCTTTGCTACCCTTGGTCTGAGTGGTGAACAATTGCCAATATTAGTTGCTCACCCGGCTGTGATTGCCTTTTTGCAAGGTGCAACGATAATATTCTCAGTGTTGCTGACTATGTTATTAACGCAAAAGATTGCCAAGCAACCAGTGCGATCGCTTCTTTGGCAACACCTAGCAGCCATTGGGTTAGGAGTTAGTATGTGGGCGGTTATCGTGTTTTAACGAGTCGCGGAAGTCCCCACACTCAATGTACTCATAGGGTGGGGATTGTGAGCGGACGGCGACGAAATCAACTCCGACCAGTATTAGCCGTTAGGCTGATTAGGGAGTGGGTTGGTTGAGAAGTCGTCAATCTTGAGTTTTGGTAGTCGATCAACCCAGTCTTCAATTAATTGTGTAACAGTTTTTTCTTTTGCTTCTGCATACGCCTTAAGGGCTTCATACCTTTTTTCGGTCATACGAATGTGTAGGTTTCTATTTTTCATGATGTGTTGCAAACGCGAACACTTCTATGATAATATATAAATGGTTGTTGACCCACCCACACGACTCACAACAAACGGTCACAGTAGCGGTAAAACGCGATGCCTTGTCTAAGAGCGTGAGAAAGGGGGAAAGACCTTGGTCACTGGAACGCACAGGTTACGTCCTGCGGTAAAAAATAAGCCATACAAAGGTGTACGGAAAAGTAATAAAACTGTCTGCGGAAGGCGGACGGCTGCGCGGGTTCTTCCTTGAGAAGATAAACGGTGTAAACCGAGAGACGCTGTGTAAGACCAGACGCTCGATGACTCGCTAACGCTGCGCTATCATCGGGTTTAGTCCCGAATATCTCTGTGATATACCCAACGTGGCAACGGCGAATAAGACGCGAAACGATGATGGTTGTTTTAATGAAGCTCCGGCTTCAGCGGATCTTGCCGGAGTACTTCACGCTTCACATATTCACATATAGCGAGCCTAACAATACGGTTAGGTTAACACGTTTATCTCCCGAAGATCCCCCTTTTTTAAAGCTTGCTCTTTCTGATCTTTACCCCTTTTAAGGGGATCGCCGCAGGCAGGGGGATCTTATCCGAACCGGATCATATCTTAGGCGGAATCTGTTTGTTTCCCGATAGAATATATAACCCAAGTCAAGGTCAGTCAATTAAAGCCAGAACATTTAGCTTGCGATCGCATCGGTGTTCGTATCCTCTATTACACTACCACTGGTTCGGTTCATTGGATTGCGCCTCAACTGAGAACTTTATCACCCCATCGTTCATCCGATTTAGATTTGGTGGCGTTGCGAGATTATTTTTGTTGTGCCTTTGTTCAGGAGAACGAACGCTTTGAGAACAGGTGCGGGAACTGCAACCTGGAACGGCGTAAATAATCAAAGGTTTGTAGTGTTCGCGTATCGTCTTGTAGAGAGGACTGAAGCTCTCTCTAGAAAGTAATTTCAATATTTTTTACATTAGTTAATATAGTTTGGATTATTCTTACCGACTTACACTAAAATTTTTAAATTTTTTTAACTGGATAGTTATTTATATCTTCTTACAGTAGCCATATAAATATATTTTTAACTACAATATTAACTTCTTCTGGAATTTGGCTTTTCTACTGTGTAATTACACGTAGAAAAAATCAAGTTTAGAACTCTTCAGAAAAAATTGCAGATAACAAACTAATGACACAGCCTAACTCACAAGACAAAAATAGCTTTCTTTACCCTCGTAGCCGATATTATGGTAATTTCCAGCCAGAAACCTTAGCTTTTAATGCCAACCTCCAAGAATTTGCCCAAAAAATTAGTTACATTACTTGCCTAGAAACAGGTGGAAAGCTGTCTCCAGAAGAAGCTTACGAGCAAATTAGAGCGCTTTGGAAACAGTTAAAACATAGCAAAAAGGAACTGGCTATTGGCGGAAATAAAGAAATTTAAGCTTTTAATAAGATGCAAGAACTATTGTTCAAGCAACTTTTATGTGATTTTACTCTCACTAGAGTCATAAAAGGAGGTTAGCCCAGCTTCTATCGTTATATATATTCTTGGTAAAATTTTGTATCCAAGCTTACAATTTAATTTAACAATCAGCATTCCTTTTAATTGAGATTGCTATAATTAATTACCAGGCAATCATGATATTATGTCGCGCCAAAACAAAAAGCCAATTGGATGTGGATGTGCTAATATTCCTTTCTCTGTAATCATAGTTATTTCAGGAGGTGCTTATTGGTGGTTCAGTCAGAAAGGAAATTTAGATATCAGCAAGCTTTTACCTAAGAACCAACAAATAAATATTCCGATTTTGAATCCGGCCCCAACTGCTTCTTCAGCCCCTACTATCTCTTTCTCAAGTACTCCCAATTCCACTTTCAATAATAACCAAGCTTCGGTAAAAACAATACAAAATCCAAAAGCACCATTACCTCTAACTCCTTGGGATAAAAAAGTAATTAGAGGAATTTATTTAACTCGCTACCAAATCACCAACAATGCCGATGAGCAAACAATTCGTGAAAGAGTTCGTTACTATCACTCTCAAGGAATTAATACAATTATTCATGGTGTTTGGGGGAATGGTTGTACGATGTACAATAGCGAAGTTATGCAGCAAACTCTAGGCTATAAAAGTTGTCCAAACCAGTTTCAAGATCAATGGTTAAATTGGTTGATTGATGAAGCGCATAAACAAGGAATGCAAGTTCACGCTTACTTTGAGAAGGGGATTAAAATAGATAAAAATAGTCCCATTTTTGATTTAGCGATCGCCAAAAAATGGATTGTCCCAGGAGTTGATAAAACCTACTCTGGAATCGATCATTATGTCCTGGATGTAGAGATTCCTGAAGTTACTAATTTCTTTAAAAATATCTTAGTAGAGTTTGTCACAAAATACCCTAATATTGATGCAGTCCAATGGGATGATTATCTAGGTTATTATGCTGAATTACCAGGGAAAGTTGACCGGACTGCAAATTTAACTAATTTTGTGCAAGAAATGGTAAGCTCTATGAAAAAAGCTAACTCCTCGGTAAGTTTTGATATTTGTCATCATAATCCCTATTGGGCTAAAAAGTATTTTGCAGCTGACTGGGAAAAATGGGGTGTGGATCGCGTATTTATTCAAGATTATAATGATAGTAATTTTGTTGAGGAATTAAATTACGCTCAAAAATACGCTGGAGTTGCAATTACAGATCGGCAACTAGGGCGTTTAAAAGAATTAGTTGATAACCCAAAAGTCAAGAGTATCTTAATTTTTCCGTTTTCGGGAAACCCTGAGAAAACAGCTTCTAGCTTAAAAAATTCGATGTGATGCTCTGCAAATCTTCTGATTGGGGAAGCAAGAACAATGAAGAAAGCATTATACTAAGTTAAATAATGTAAAAAATATTGCGATTAATTTGTAGAGAGGACTTTAGTCCTCTCTACGAGACGCTGGGCGTTCACTACAAACCTTGAATTATTTATGCCGCTCTACTTAGTGAGATTCAGCCTTGATGCGAGATGCATTGCATTAAGTTTCACAAAGAATAATGTTGAAGGAAGCGCGGATATCTTCTAGTGGCTTTGACCACAATAAATTCCATTCAATACCAAATAGAGGCAGAGCCTGTTTTCCCATTAGCCATCCCTTAGTTATTGCATCCATGTATTTTGTCGAAACCTCTATATCGTAAATAGCAGCTTTGACAAGATTTTTAGCTAATAATGCTAACCAGAAACGCGAAAATTGTAATTGGGCAACATAAAAAGCTTCTAATTGAATTTCTCCAAGAATGTTTGTATTGCATCCAGTAAGAATATGCCAAATGTCATGTGTTTCTGTGATATGCGCTCCTAAAAATTGGTAATCATTCTCTACTTGCCCTGAATGTAAAGGTTTCAAATTGTTTTTGAACATGTGTTCAGCATAGGTATATCCCAGTGTATTGGTAGGTAAAGAATAAAGTTGTTGAAGATCGATATCACCTAATTTTGGGCGCTTTTGAAATGCTTCCTTTCCTTGTGGTGTGCTATGAAGAAGTTCTATTATTTTTTGTAAACTATGCAAATCACCAACAGTATTTGCCAAGTTGCCAAGACTTTCAAAGTCACCATCAGGCGCTCTTACTATATTTATAATGCTCTCTAGTGCGCTATCGTGCCATGTTGGCTCAAGTTTTACTACAGAATGCATTCTTAAAAACCTCTGTTAACGCTTTGTCTTTTAGTTTGACATGCTATCAGAGTTTTGGTTGATCAGAATCTGGTGGCGATTGGAAGCCTCCCCTGCCTCCCCTACTCCCCAGTCTCTAACAAATAAATTAGTGCCTCCACTAAAGCCTGATTTTGTTCATCAGTACCAACAGTAATGCGTAATTTATCATCTAATCCAGGCTGCTTGAAGTAGCGGATTAAAATTCCTCGTTCCTTCAGTTTTTGATAGAGATATTCTGCGTTTCCTTTTTTTGGCTGTACCAGCAAAAAGTTAGTTTGGGAATCCCAAAGATGAAAACCTAATTGCTTTAAGTCTGTTGCTAACTGATTCCGCGATGCTTTAATCCTTGCCACACAAGCATTTTTATAAGCTTGATCGGTAATAGCAGCTGCGCCAATTGCACAAGCGATCGCATCAATGTTATAGCTATCTTTCACCTTAAACAATCCCTGCAACAGCTTGGGATTTGCCACCCCAAATCCCAGCCGCAATCCAGCCAACGAGTACCCTTTAGAAAGTGTGCGAATTACGATGACGTTTTCGTAGTCCTTTACCAAAGCCAATGCATTCTCTTCGGTAAAATCTATGTATGCTTCGTCAATCACTAAAACTCCAGATAATTGGCTGGCTAATTTTCGCAGATCATTTGTTGCTACCAGATGCCCCGATGGACTATTAGGCGACGCAATGAATGTCACACATCCATCGGTAGCAATTAGTTCTTCCAAAGGTAAACTGTAGTCCTGGCTGTAAGGAATCTCAATAATTTCCGCAGCTTGCATTTCTGTTAATGTGCGATATAGCACATAAGTTGGCATAGGATAAACTATTTTCTTTCCAGGTTCTGCACAGGCTCGAATCACCACGCTCAACAATTCGTCACTGCCATTTCCCACAATTATCCAATCGCTAGGAACACCTAAAACTTTACTTGCAGCTTGCCGGAATTCCCCCCCGAAAGGTTCTGGATACCGCCGCAACCACTCGCCATCAATATTTTGCAGCACAGCTAGCGCCGCAGGCGAAGGAGGATAGGGGTTCTCGTTACTGTTGAGTTTAATTATCTGTGTACCGCGTTGAGGCTGCTCACCGGGAATGTAGCTAGCCATTGCATCTACATTAGAGCGAAAGTAGTTGGTCATAGAGGATGAGATATGGAAAAAACAGATTCAATTTTGGATTTTGGATTTTAGATTTTAAATTTTAGATTCTTCTTAAATCTAAAATTGGCAGAGTTAGGAGTTCACTATGCAGTCAATCCTTGGTTCAAGGGAAGAAAGCTACGCGTAATGTTCTGCATAAAAGGTATTATCTGTTAGAGAATAACTGTTAATCTACCTGATTTTGGGCTTGAGAGGGGGCAGGGGGAGATGAGGGAGATGAGGGAGCAGGGGAAGAAGAATTATTGATTAATACCCAATGACAAATGACAAATGACAAATGACAAATCATTACCGATATATTATTTTTTACAAACCTTATGGCGTTCTCAGCCAGTTTACAAAAGATGCTCCCACACATAGCACTCTGAAAGATTATATTGATGTACCTGATGTGTATCCTGTGGGACGCTTAGATTGGGATAGTGAAGGGTTACTGCTGTTAACTAATGATGGGCAATTGCAACATCGTCTCGCCCATCCGCGTTTTGGTCATAAACGTACTTACTGGGTACAGGTAGAGCGAATTCCAGATGCAGATGCGATAAAAAGGTTGCAAACAGGTGTGGAAATTCAAGATTACCGCACTCAACCAGCAGAAGTTAGGCTGTTACAACAAGAACCACAGCTACCTGAACGCAATCCGCCGATTAGATTTCGCAAAAATGTACCGACAGCTTGGCTGGAAATGACTTTGACGGAGGGAAAAAACCGCCAAGTACGGCGCATGACTGCGGCTGTAGGATTTCCGACTTTACGACTGGTTAGAGTTAGCATAGCCCACCTACAATTAGATGACCTACAATTGGGTCAATGGCGCGATCTCACCACATCTGAACTCCAATTTCTGCATAATTTCAGTAACTCAAAAAGTTTTCCTCCAAAGGCGAATGCTCTCTAACAGAAATCGACTTTCTGCTATGAACCTGCGACAAGCTTTATTTATTTTGAACCAATATAAAATCTAAAATCAAAAATTGCTATGACTCAAGAACAACAAACCGCAATTGCAGGTATCTATGAAGTCTGTATCGGCATTTCAGAGCCAATTTCTGCAATTCAGTATTGGGAGCAATTTGGCTATCGCATTGGTGAAATAGGTGAATTAACCGCAGATGTAGCCAATCAATTATATGGGGTGAATTCATCTTTACGCTCAATCCGCCTCTACCACCAAAATTCAGATCATGGTTTGATTCGGCTGATGGTTTGGCAAAACCCCACCCATGAAGGTTTGGGAACAGCCTCAATGAAAATTAAGGGAAATCGCTGGGCGACAAGCTTAACGGCAGATGTTTTAAATATTTTAAATCATATAGAGGATGCTAAAGCGGCAGGTTTGCCTATTAGGTACACTAATCCTTATTGGGAAGTCATCTACAACAAAGAGAGGAAAAGCCGTCCTTTTATTGAGCCAGCAGTTGGTGTACGAGAAATGCTGCTACTGCAACCCTTAGCTCGACAGGTTTTATTTCAACGGTTTGGCTATACACTACCGCATTACGGACAAGTTAACCATAATGCTGCTCTCAAGACTAGTCAGTTTACCCACATGGGGATCATAGTTCAAGATGACAGCAAAGAAACGCTGAAGTTTTATGAAGAAGTTTTGGGTTTGCTGCGTGTGCGTGATGATGTCGAAACTAGCTATGAATCTTCACCAGCAGGTAAAGATATTTTTGACCTTAATCCTGGTGAAAAGTTTATTGTCACGGCTTTTGATGATCCCCGTTCTTCTAAGTCTGACCTGATGGCCGCACGCAGTGGTAGACTTTATATCATTCGATTCCCAGAAAAGATAAATTTAGAATCGCGCTTTGAGGCTGCCCAACCAGGTAGCTTGGGTATGTCTTTATATACCTATCGGGTAAAAGGAATACAGGAGTATTGCGATCGCATCAAAACAAGTACTGTACAAAAAGTTACAGATATCATTAGTAATGAGTTTGGCGAGACGAGTTTTTCTTTCGTTGCGCCAGATGGCTACTTCTGGACTTTGCTACAAGGTAATTAAAACCGTGTTCTTAAGCAGCGTTTATTCTTTGCAAACCAGTGTAAATATTAAACCGTTCTTGGCGCAGGAATCCAATTAAGGTAATTCCGAATTCTTTGGCGACAGACACCGCCAAACTACTGGGAGCGGAAACAGAACAGACAATGGGAACTCCAGCAGTTGTAGATTTTTGCAAAATCTCAAAACTAGAGCGTCCGCTTACTAAAACAATACAATTATTTAAAGGCAACTCGTCACTGAGCAAAGCTGTACCAATCAATTTATCCAAAGCATTGTGTCGTCCAACATCTTCGCGCAAGTTTAACAGTTGTCCTTGAGCATTGAAGGTAGCCGCAGCGTGCAAACCTCCTGTAGCAGTGAAGATACCTTGAGCAGCCCGGAGTTTATCAGGTAGGCTGTAGATGATCTCAGGTGTTAGTGTTGGGCCAGAAGGAATCACTGGACATCCCCGCAGACGCAAAGCTTCAAGGCTAGCTTTACCACACACTCCACAGGCGCTACTAGTGTAGAAATGACGCTCCAAAGGCTGTAAGTCTGGAATCAAACCATCCCGCAGTTCTACATTTACGATGTTATGGCGTTGTTCACCATCTACCAATTCATCCACACAGTAACTGATCCGTCGGATATCTTCCCTGTGGTTAACGACTCCTTCACTGTAGAGGAAACCAGCAGCTAGTTCAAAATCTGCCCCTGGTGTCCGCATGGTTACAGCTACCGTCTTCTGGAAAGGGGTAAGACGAATTTCTAAAGGTTCTTCGGTAGTAAGTTGGTCTAAACGCGATCGCATTTTACCATTTTCCACTACCCAGACAGTGGCTTGGGTCTTGCTTTTAGTTGGCATTTTCATATTTATGAGAGTTGGTGAATCTAAATTTTGATCCTAATCTGGGAACAAAGTAATGCTATTTGTATATCGTCAAAGTAATTCGTAGTTACAAGACGCTCTCTACGTTCGCGCAGCGTGTCGAAGACAGACGCTAAAAGCGTAGCTTGCTTCTCTGTCGGGGATCTTATTGTTCACGAATCATTTAGGACTGCTATATAATTTTCAACCTACTGTTATGAAAAATTTTCTGGGTCAATGTTCAGTTCTCGCAATTTAGCTGCTAGGCGTTCAGCACGTTGCACCTGTTGTTCGGCAAATTCTTCAGGTGTGGGAATTAGCTGTCCTTCTGGGGTAAAATAACGCAATTTATTTTCATGAACACCCAAGTACAAACTTAGTTGCTGACTCCACAACCAACCTTGAGGGTTAGATTCTATCGGTTGATAAGTACCTCCAACTAAGATAAACCCAGCAAATTCTAAATTATTGGGGTCAAACCAGAAATATTCAGGAGTGCGAAAAATATCTTGAAAAATTTGTTTTTTTAGACCCTTGTCAATCGCTGTTGTGGAGTCTGACAGAAGCTCTACAATGATATTGGGATATTTGCCATCTTCTTGCCATACTACCCAACTTTTACGAACTTTGCGCTCACATCCCAAGGCTACAAAAAAATCTGGCCCCCGGAAGTCTTCTGACTTACGCTGGCGTGGACTGTAGTAAATTGTCAAATTACCCGCAGCATAAAAGTCATTGCGATTTTGCCACCACAATTCTAAACATTGTAATAGCAGGATTATTTGGCGTAGATGTAATTCACTTTCCAATGGCGGTTCATTACTATATAAGTCTCCTGGAGGAAATATTACATCTTTTGGGAGTTCAAAATCTTTAGCGGCGGACATGAGGGCTTTCGGGGTGACATTAAGTTCAGCGTAGCAGTAGAAGTTTATAGATGGTGCTGGCTGCTATGTCTGACGAGCAGTTGCTCTGCGTCTATGCTGATAGCAGCTTAGGGTATTAAGTTTGTTTTTCCAAGCACGCGATCGCATTATAATCAGGAACCCCTTCAAGCGATCGCTTACAGTCACAGACGTTACTTAAAGTTTTAACATTTTCTTTGCTTTCTATAGAACCCATTTGACATCTTTTACTGTGTTGAAGTAAAGTGACGGCAAAAGTCGTATCCAGCAGTTATGCCATACTCTAGCAGCCTCACAGATGAAGAGTGGATCATCCTCGAACCCTTACTGCCTCAGATATTACCGCCGAAGAAGCAAACCAGACCGCCTAACTGGACAAAGCGAGAAATCTTGGATGGCATCTTCTATCAACTCAAGAATGGCTGCAATTGGGAGGATTTGCCCAAAGACCTACCCCCCTACTCGACGGTATATTGGCATTACAAACAGTGGCGGGCTGAAGGAGCGCTCGACAAACTGATGAGCATCTTACACGCTCAAGTCCGTGAGCAGGTTAAAAAAAACCTAAGTGGACAACGTTACTGATTATCGACTCTCAAGCAGTAAAAAACACCTGTAATGCCAGCGTTGCATCGAAGGGATATTGTTTCTACAAATCGACGAATGGTATTAAAAGGCATCTAGCCGTTGATACCCTGGGGTTTCCCTTTTTTACTCATTGCACCAAAGCGAATGTATCTGATGACCGGGGTTTGATTGAGATGTTGACTAAAAACATCAATTATTTCAAGTCAAAGCCCGTTAATATTCCCAAAATTACCATTCTGCTAGACCACGGTTATCACCCTGAATATCTGAGGGAGGAGTTAGAAAAAATTTATCCCGATATGATGACGAAAATCAGGTTTGAACTTTCGCCAAAACCATCAAAACAAGAAAAGAAAGAATTAGGGCAGTGTGGTTTTGTTCCGGTTGCTGCGAGGTGGGTGATTGAACGTTCAAATGCTTGGATGGAGAGATGCAAAATTCTCGTCAAGAACTTTGAGAGAACTCTAGCTACAGCAGTTCCCGCTATTGTGAGGTACGTTCTTAATCCTGAAAGGTTACAGA
>JAHCSU010000479.1 GCA_023522315.1 Nostoc sp. CCCryo 231-06 | reverse complement strand
CAGACCGAGATGCCAAGAATCGCTTTGGGATGATGGCCTATGTTTTGGCAGGAATCCAGCAACTGAGAAACTTAAAAAACTTTGATGTTGAAATTGAAACAGAAGACAGGATAATTAAAACTAGCGCCTGTGCAGTCACAGTAGCAAATGCCGCGCCTCCTACTTCAGTTTTGGCTCAGGGCCCAGCAGGTCTTATTTATGATGATGGGTTACTAGATTTAACGATTGTAGCTCCAGCTAATAAAGCAGGAGCGATCGCAGCTACATTTCATCTATTTCAAACGGCTTCTACAGGTAACGCTGTCGATCGCAATGATATTGGCTTTCTGCGAGCCAAAGAATTTAAAATTACAACTAAGCCACCGCAAAAGGTTGTTCTAGATGGTGAAATAGTGGGCACAACACCAGTAGAAATTAAGTGTGTACCAGCAGGTTTGAACATTTTTGTGCCATTAGTAGAAGAAGTTGAGCCTACCGAAAAACTAGAGGGACTCCCTAATCTGACTATTGAGATGAAAGACACAATAGAGGAGTGAGGGCATTGGGCATTGGGCATTGGGCATGGGGCATTGGGCATGGGGCATGGGGCATTGGTTATTTTTTCCCTGCTTCCCCTGCTTCCCCTTCAATTGAAAACTCAGGAGTAGGTTGCATTGAAACTTGTATCTGATCCAGCGATCGCTAACAAAATCCGTAAAATGAATCAACGTGTACGGTGGCAAGATCCGTTAATTGTAGAACGGAACATCGACCAAACTCGGCTGGTGTTGGAAGATGGACAAACAGACAATTCTGAGTTCTCATTTTTAGTTGTAGGTGATAGTGGTTCCGGCAAGCACCGGGGACACAATCCCCAGCGAAAGGTGGCAGAACTCATGTTGCCCCATCACAGCGAATGCCGTTTTATGCTGCATACCGGGGATGTGATCTATTTAGTGGGGTCGAGTGAATACTATCAGCAGAACTTCATCCAGCCTTATCGAGAGTTTCTCTTGGGGGGAGAGCATCCCCAACGGATTGCTTATGACCAGATGATTTTTAAGCTGCCCATTTTACCTGTACTGGGAAATCACGATTACTATAACTTGCCGATTCTATTGAGCTTGGCCTCTCTGACAACATTACCCATTCGCCGCCTGTTGCGATCGCGCTTAGACCTGGATGTAGGCTTGCATGGTTCAGGAACGGGTGAAGCCTACGCACGGGCATTTTTGGACTATCTTCAGGCGTTTCAGCTTCCAGGAGAGTTAAATAATCATTTAAATCAGTATTACACAGCTAAAACAGATACAGGTGATTGTCTGAGCTATGAACCTGGGCATTTTACCCGCCTTCCCAATCGCTACTACACTTTTCGCTATGGCGGTATTGATTTCTTTGCCTTGGATTCAAATACATTTAACGATCCACCACCTCTACCTAAAACAAAACAAGGCGATGCCGATCGCAGAATTTTAGAAAAACGTCGTGAAGATTTAGAGCAAGAAAAGCAGCAAATCATTGAAATCTCAGCCAAGCTTCGTCCAGAAAACCCCATTGAAGCTGACCAATTAGATGACTACCACGCCAAGCTGTCACAAATTGAAGAAATTATTGTTGATATCGACAAGCAATTAGCTGCTAATAAAACAACACTGACTGACACTGAACAACTAGACTGGCTCAAGCAAAAATTAATTGAATCTTGGAATAACTCTGAAGTTCGGGGAAGGGTGATTTATTTCCATCATCCACCTTATGTAACTGAAGCGACAAAGTGGCAACAAGCACAAACTTTGATAATTCGCGATCGCCTCCGTGGTGTGCTGGATGCGGTAGCTAAAGAAATAGGTTCCCTAACTCAAGGGCGTTCTTTGGTTGATTTGGTATTAAACGGTCACGCCCACTGCTTGGAACACCTGGAAACAATGGATACAGGACATGCTGATTCTCATATCCACTGGATTGTTTGTGGTGGTAGCGGGTTTAGTTTGCGCCGCCAAAGGATTGAGGGAGCAGATTTGATGGAGACTTTTGGAAATGAAAATAGATTAGTGGCGCGATCGCATCTCTTCATTGGTCGCAACGGTCAAGGTTTTCAGAAGCGACGACCTTACTCAGGTTTACGCATTGACGTTAAAGGCGATGGACAGCCTAAGTTTATTGTCCGTCCCTTGGTTGCCGAATGGCATCAGCGACAATGGCATAATCGTGAATTTGAGCCGTTGATTATCCAATAACATACTTCTCGAAATATTGGCCCCATAGCCCATAAATATAAGTAGAGACGCAATGATTGCGTCTCTACTTACAGCACTTCCTCCTGCTATGAGGTACAGATACTTGGGATGCTATTAGGACATACAAACGATAATTCGATCAATTAGTGTACCTCATAACTTCGGGAAGTGCTGTATCGTTTATTTGGCCTTTTTTACGTGTAATTTCACTCAGCAAAAAGGATTATGTTAATTAAATTATTCCTGGGCCTCTACCGCGTGTGTCACCCTTTTCGGTCAACTTCCCTTCCTCGTCCTGATTAACTTCTCCGAGTTCTTGAACACGTTGGGCGGCATCAGCTGCTGCTTGTTTGCGTGCATCACCCGGTTCTTCGTAGTACATTTCTGGTTCAACAGCATAGTTGTTTAACAAACCTTCTTTGTCTACGGTGTATCCGTCAGTAGTGCGTATACTATCTGGATCGGTTTGGTCATCGGTAGGTGCATCTGCCTCCCTTTCTTCTGTGGGGAGTGTTTTGTAGAGATTTCCCTCTCTTTCCATTCGAGCAGCTGTTTCGGCTGGGATAATACCGCGATCGTATGTATCTACTTCAGCTCGATCAGATGAATCTATACCTTTATTAACTGCTTCATTAGCCATAAATTATGCCCTCGTTAAAGAATCTATTAAATAATCTCAAAGCCTAGATTAGGCTGTTTTTCATCTTCGATCTACTATCTTTAGAAGTGATTTAAAATTAAATATAATGTTATGCTCTCTATCTTTTGATGTATCTAAAAGACTAATATAAAATACATGGAATTGACGTTCATCGTGTAAAATAAGCGTTTTAGCTGAAGTTGACACTGACAGCAATAAATATTATTGCCTTCCTGCTGCATTTTGTATCCGAAATAGGATATAGGAATCCGGTTTGATTATGAAAAAAATTAGATATTGTAGCGTGTGTTAGACCAGGGCTATTTCATTCTCATTTAGCCCACCTCAGAATAAATTCTGAGTCTAATAGCGAAAGTCGTCTTTAGACGACTGAGAAAAGATTATAGTCCGTTTTAACGGACTTTAGCTATGAGCCGCCGAACTTTAGTTCGGGGCGGTTTATGTCTAAAACGAAATAGCCCTGTCGCAATTAGACCTTTCAACCCTTTAATCTTATGCTAGACACTGTAGCTACGAACAACTTAGAAAATAATGCTTTATCCCTTCAGACAAAAGATAGTAATTTTAAAACAATGGTTACTAATCTTAATGCTGATAAAAAAGGACTAAATGTTGACGAAATTATTGATGCGATTAAAACAGTAATCGTTGAAGTCATTGATTTAAAAATTACTACTTGGGTAGCAGAGTCATCTGATCAGGCAAAAGATGAGATAGAATCTCCCAAACCAGGCAATCGGATATATACCCGAATTAATCTTGTTAAAGGCGATATCCAAAATGAAATCGGTAGTCAATTTACTGATAGCGGCCCCTATAAAGAAATTCGAGAATTTCATTTAACTCAAGTTAAAGACGGTCGGGAAATCATTCAAAAGAATATAGAAAGCGTGGAAAAGTTGTATGAATTTTTCATGGGAATTGCGAAATATTCTAAAAAGTCCGAACTTTAAGCATTCTTTGTTAATTACCCATTTCAACTAAAATATCGACAGCCGTATAGCCTAATCTTTAGGTTTATTTACTCGTACCTAGAAATACAAGGCTACAGCAATATTTATCAGAACTGATAAGAGGGTGACACTATGTCTAATGATATTCAAAGTCAAGACCGAAATAGTATTCAGACTCGAAACCAAAACGCTGCTAAACCCCAAGATATTGAAAACAAAGCTAGAGGCTTATTAAACAATTTAGTATCGTCTGTACAGACATTAGTTGATGACATAACAGCCTTGGAAGTGAATACGATGGTTGTGGATAGGATTAATGCTTCAAAGTTTAATGCTTGGGAAGCATATCAAGTAATTTATTCTATACATGACCCGGATTACTTTAAGGCAAAAGGAATTCCAAAAGAAAGTTCTGAACGTTATAGAAGCCTATTTGACCAACTTGAAAGAGAATATTTTTACCTTCTTCTTGAGGAGGGTTCAGGTTTTTATAATCCTCAAGATGAGCGGGTAAAACAATATCGTCAGAGGCTTGAAGACGCGAAAAAATACCAATCAAACCTAGTTGAAGCCGATCAAGAAAACGTAAAGCTAGCTAAACCAATACTACCTGCTCCAACTCCCGTTCTTGATGACAAAGATGAAAACAATCAAGATGATTGGATTGAGGCTTTTAAAGAGATTCAAACACTTTTGGATAATGATAAATTTGTTCGTACCCTACGGAAAATGTATGAATTGAAAGCTGCACTTGATAGTAGTAATGTCAGAAGTACCAACATTGATATAATTTATGCTCAAACTGTTATGCAGTTAGATGGAGATATTATCACTCGTTATCATAAAGACCTATTTAGTTTATCTGAAGATGCTAAAAACTTAATTATTAATACACATAATCAAGGAATGATTTCTGGAGAGAAACAGTGGCGTGGAACATTTAGTTTTTTAATTAGTTTTGTACAGAGTATCGCAAATTTATCTCGATAATGAACGCTGATATAACAACAAAAATAGATAACCAAACTGATATTGCATTCTCTCTGTTTCTACAAGTTCCTCAGGGCGATCGCTTTGAACTTAAGGTTGAGGAATCACAGTTTAGCTTTTACCTAAATGAGATAGTTGTAGAACAGATTCAGCAAGCACAAAAAAGTGGTGTTTCTCTATACATTCCGCCCAAGTTGATAATTCCTCTTTGGTACTACGCCTGTTTTAGCAATAATGTTGTGTTGGGAAAGCAAAAAGAAATTGCTGAAAAGCAAGTTAATAATTTCTTTTACGTTATTGTCATAGTCAATATTATTAAATTTTTTCTGAGTAAAACTGCACGGGGTAAAACAAGCTTACAGTCTGCAATTACCTTTAATTCTTACTATAAGCAGGCTGAATTAGATTCGAGCGTTTATGAAGATAAAGACATCATTTTGCAAAGCACTGTCCTTCTTCATGGTGATATATTCCACAAGATTAAGTGGAATTTTATGCAAAATTCTAACTGTTCAACAATTATCTCGGCTCATTATTGGCTGACTGAACAACTACTAAATTGCTTTCGTACTAAGCTAAATCTGCTAGTTTGGGAGGTAGCTTCGCTGTTTCCTGCTGGTTTTGTAGCCTACAATTTATATCCAGCAAATGGAATACTATCGATATTTGCTTGGATAGCCTTCACTGTACTATTTGCTACTACCCGCTATGTACTTGTTAATCAACTTCAAAGACGTACTTCCATCAACTCTAAATTTATAGATTGGTTGGTATGGACGCTAATTTGTCTCATTCCTAGCGTTGTTGTTGTTACTACTAGTAGGTTTATTGATGTTAATGCCTTATTATTGCCGTTTATATCGCTGTTCGTACCAAAAGCTTGCAAGTATATTTTAAGTTTTTTAGGGCCACAAGTTGGGAAAATCATCATACGTCGGTTACTGTCATTATGAGTATTTAAAAATTCAAAATTCAAAAATAAATTTTTCAGGTAAGTGTATAAGTTTTATTTTTACTGCTTTAAAAGTTGCCAACACTGTTGAGCGATCGCTCAATTTTATTGAGTATTTATCACTAATAGCTGCATTACTGAATCCGTTAGTCCTAATTCTTTGTTAGGACACAAACAAGCTTGTCGAGAATGAATAAGTTTAGCGATGGGAGTGCTTATTCGCTCAAACCTTATCAAAATAGCAGTGTTGGTGTAAGAGGTCTATTTTATTGAGTATAAAATATATTTCAATATATTTAAATAATCTATCAATAGTATAGCATTTTCTGATTTATGTAAACAATTGTAACAATAACTAATAGTTCGTGTAAAACTCACAGTCTGAACCCGATATACAAGTATATAGGACTCATATCTGATTTTTGAACAAGATTTCAGATAAAACCATGATAAAACGGGCTTTTCAGTCTCGGTATGTTTTCAGAAATCAAATCTGAGTCCTATAGCTATGTTGGTGTTTCATATAGTTCAACCATGATTTACACACGTTCATACGGAGTCCATCAAGTTAAAATGCTTTTGATAGTTCAAAAACTCACTCTTTTCTGCAATATTACTGCTATATAAAAGTAGCTCTGTCTTAATTGAGCAAAAATAGTTGTGTCACACAAGTTATCTAACGAATGAGGTCAAAAAATGGCAACGCAACTGAACACAAACCAACAAGAATTGGAAGAACTAAAAGAACAATCAGCAAGCAGATTCGATACCTCAGAAGCACAAATAATTAAACCGTCACCTTCAATAGAGGAGAGAACTCAATTACAAAAACTAGATCAATTAGAAACAGGCTCATCTACAAAACCCTCTGGTTCTAATCAAGGTACGCCCAACCCAGATAGAATCTATGGCACGAATGGTGTTGATATCATTGCCAGTTTAGGCGGCGACGATCAAGTTTATGGTCGAAAAGAAGATGACATCATTAGTGGAGGAAGTGGAAATGATTACCTTGAGGGTAATGGGGAGAAGGACACAATTTACGGTGACTATAGTCCTAGTGGAAATTCAGACTTAATTACAAGTGGCAATGATACCTTAAAGGGTGGTGAAGAAAACGATAAACTCTATGGTCAAGACCGTGAAGACACTGTGTATGGTGGTAAGGATAATGACTATGTTGAAGGTGGGGCCGATAACGACAACATTTATGGTGAAAGTGGCAACGACACCCTCTATGGTGATGACATAGAGGGCAATCCTGGCGTTAGCGGTGACGACACAATCTCTGGTGGTAGTGGCAACGATAAAATTTATGGTGGTCGAGGAAACGATAACCTCGACGCTAATAGTGGAGAAGATTTACTTGTTGGTGGGCAAGGTAACGACTCCCTTAATGGTAGCGCCGGCAGTGATGAGTTGATTGGTACTGATACAGCGTTCTTTGGTCAACTGCAACAAGGATTTGGCTTTGGTGAAAAAGATACCTTAATCGGTGGGAAAAATAACGACACATTTGTTCTAGGACTTGCACAAGCAAATGCTAGAGATGTAAAAGGTAATGATAGTGTTGTCTTTGATGTAGTTTTATACAATGACGGCAATATTAAAGCCAGTGGGACTCAAGACTACGCTCTGATTAAAGACTTTGGCTTCAAGAACGATGGTGTTAATCGTGGTGTAGATAAAATCCAGCTAGCAGGTTCAGCAAGTCAGTATTTGCTGAGTGCATCTGGTAATAGTTCTATATCTGGTACGGGAATATTTTTCACTCAAGGCCAATCTGTGGCTGAACTGATTGGTATTGTTGAGGGAATTTCGCTCTCCAAGTTAAGTCTTTCCAATAGCGATCAATTTATTTTCGTTTGATTAGAAACTCAGACTCAGGTTACTCAAACAAAATCTGAGTTGAATTTTTATGCTCGCTTGATTGTAAAAGGCAGGGAAATAGATTTATTCCTATTTGCATAAAAGGAACAAAAATTTTATGGCTTCAGATCTCGTTATCCAGTTCGCGGAAATACTTGAGAATCCGACAGTCTTTCCCGATGAACAAGGAAAACTAAAAATTGTTGTTAAAAATCAAGGTAATACACGGTTCAACGGCCCTGTAGACCTCAAACTGTATGCATCAACCAATAAAGTTCTTGATATTAATTCCCTGAACACACTTGGTCAACCAAGGGGGCCAAGGGATTTACTCAAGGGTAAAGATGAGTTTTTGGGCAGTTTGAATGGTCAAACAATTAATTTAGCGTCTGGTCAATCTAAAACATTTACCGTGGATTTTGCTGGATCTAATTTCCGTACTGCGAGTGTTGTCTCTCCAGGACTCTACTATCTGATTGCACAGGTAAAGCCAGGTACGAAGGTTACTGAAAGTAATACAACTAACAACGTAGCCAGCCAGTTAATTACTCAAGGTGACGTTGTTATCCAATGGAATTCAATTCTCTTAAATGCCATACAAGCATCGGGAACAGCACCTCCACTGGGGGCACGCAATCAGGCGATCGTTCAGGCGGCAGTTTATGATGCTGTCAACGCAATTGACCGGAGTTACAAGCCTTATTTAGCGAACATCAGCGCATCGGAAGCTGCCGGGGCATCGAAAGAAGCTGCGGCAGTTGAAGCAGCCTACCGAACGCTGGTCAATTTGTTCCCAAAACAAAAAACTATATTCGATGAACAACGGCAAAGGTCTCTTGCAACAATCCCGGATGGTACAGCTGAGGACAAGGGCATTGCGATCGGAAAAAAGGTTGCCCAGCAAATACTGGATAACCGGAAAAATGATGGTTCAAGTACTGCACAAGGATCATACACGCCGGGAACTGGCTTTGGGGATTGGAAGGCAACTTTTAGCGATGGTGAAACAACAAATAATACTACTAATTTTGCACCAGCATTATTGCCCCAGTGGGGTCTAGTAACTCCCTTTGCTATAGACAGTGTTATCCTGTTTCGGCCGGATACTTTCCCTGAGTATGGTAGCCCTCGGTATACGAGAAATTTTAATCAAGTTAAGGCGCTTGGCGCTGAAAACAGCACTGTTCGCACCGCAGATCAGACGGAAATTGCCCAATTTTGGGCTTACGATCGCGGCGATACTTTCAGGCCACCAGGTCAGTTGAACGAACTCGCGCAAGAAGTAGCATTGGCTCAAAGCAATACTCTGGAGGAGAATGCCCGTTTATTTGCGCTGCTGAATATTGCCCAAGCTGATGCGGGTATTGTTGGGTGGGATGCAAAGTACGTCTATGAGCAATTGCGCCCAATTACTGCAATCCGCAATGCCGATCAAGATAATAATCCAAATACGATTGCCGATCCTAATTGGGAGCCTCTGCTAGATACTCCACCATTCCCCGATTACATATCTGGGCATTCTATATTCGGTGGTGCATCAGCCGAAATTCTGAAACTTTTCTACGGCACTGATAACATCAGTTTTGACATTCCTTCACAAGAATTACCTGGCGTTGCTCGCTATTACGGTAGCTTTTCACAGGCAGCCCAAGAAGATGCTGATAGCCGACTTTACGGTGGCGTCCATATCGAACCGGCGACTATAGACGGGGTGCAAGTAGGTAGGAATATCGGCAGCTTCGTGTTTAATAACTTTTTGACTCCGGTTTAGATATACTCACAGAATTTTAGATTTTAAATTTTGGATTTTGGATTAAAGATTAAAGATTCAAAATTAAAAATTAAAAATTGAAGAGAGTTTCAGTCGGGGTTTAAATCCCCGTCTGAAACTGAACTATGTGTTGACGTTGCGGGTCTTAAACCCTTTAGTTTACGGTAAATTAAGCTTGTCAGACCAATTGTTGATGAGGTTGGAAAAAAGAGACAGAGTACCGTACCTACTTCCAAACAAGCAAATGTGATCGCTCAACAAGCAAATGCGATCGCTCAACAAGCAAATGCGATCGCTCAACAAGCAAATGTGATCGCTCAACAAGCAAATGTGATCGCTCAACAAGCAAATGTGATCGCTCAACAAGCAAATATGATCGCTCAACCTGACTTTTCACAGGATGTGGAAAAGGGGATAGACTTTTGCAAGAGGTCTGGTCTATTCTGAGGCGGTTGTTGGGACTGGTGCAAGTTCTGAGTTTTTCAATAACTGCCAACATTGGCCAGCGATCGCCCAATCTTCTTGAGTATGAATAACTAATACCCGTACTGCTGAATCGGGTGTCGCAATATCCTCATCAACAGGCTGCTGCTGATTTTTTTCAAGGTCTATTTTCAATCCGATAAATCCAAAGGCTTCACAGGCTGCTTGGCGAATTTCTGGTGAGTGTTCACCTACGCCTGCTGTGAATACCAAAGCATCTAATCCGCCCAAACTGGTAAGCATTGCACCTATACCAGAACGCAAGCGATGTACGTAGATATCCCAGGCCAATTGAGCGCGGGAATTGCCTTGAGCGATCGCTTCTCTCACTTCCCGCATATCGCTAGATACACCCGAAATTCCCTTTAATCCAGAAGCTTTATTTAAGCTATCATCCAACTTTTCGACGGAATAATCGCAGTAACGCAACAGATAAATCAGAATCCCCGGATCAACTGAACCAGAACGACTACCCATCATCAATCCTTCTAGGGGCGTGAATCCCATTGTGGTATCAATGCCGCGACCATTTTTAATCGCCGCCAAAGAGCAGCCATTGCCCAGATGACAGGTAATTAAGCGCTCAGGTGGAACATCTCGATCGAGAATTTGGGCAGCACGTTGAGAACAGTATTGGTGACTGATACCATGAAACCCATAGCGACGGATACCTTGCTCTACCCACTGATATGGGCCGGGATAGATTGCTGCTGCATCGGGTAAAGTGGCATGAAATCCGGTATCAAAGACTGCTATTTGGGTGACATCTTTTAAGATTTTTTCAATTGCTTCTATGCCTTCTAAAGCGACTGGATTATGTGCTGGAGCTAGGTTAGATAGACGTGCGATCGCCTTTTTTACATCCTCCGTAATTACCGCAGTATCTCGATAATCCTCTCCACCATGTACTATCCTATGTCCCACCACATCGATTTCTGACAACTGATCAATTACCTTGGTAGCATCAAGACTAAGTGTATTGAGCATATAGGTTAGGTGCGCCTGTGGGGAATCACCAGAGATTGATTTTTGCAGCGTTCCACCCGTAGCAGTTTTCACCTCAATTTCTGCCACACCCCGATCTTGAGTCCAGTTGATTTTGCCTTCCCAAAGGGGTTGGGCTACTTGGGTGGGTAGAGCCTCATCTGCAATCTCATACAGACAACTCTTTTGGCTGCTCGATCCGGCATTCAGCACTAATATCTTCATATAACAACATAAAAATATGACCTCCTTTGATCATGTCACCAGGTGTAACCTCATGCTTCTAGCCTATAGGCATAATATGGGTAGAGGAAATTCCTCTAAGTAAAGCTGCGTTGCCTCTCTCAAGCTAGCAATTGCCTGTTCGATTGTCTCTCCCTGATCAACCGTACCAACTTCGGGACACTCAGCTATATACAACATATCGTCCTCTTTATAAATGAAGACTGCAAAGCTGCGAGTTTTCATCCTACTCTATCCTCATTCTTTTCAAGGTTTTGTTTCATCTCTACACCAACGGAACGAGCAGCTGGATCTGAACTTTGTAGCAGTGTACTTGAGACATTGTGCTGTTCAACTTGGCTTCGGTTTTGACTAAGTTTGTACTTACCTTCCAAACGTGTAACAGTTATTTCAAATCCCACAATAGCATTCATCAAACCTTCACGAAATCCGTCAGATAAACCGTGCCAATGAGATTTGTAGTCAGCTTCGTAGGTGTCTATCATCTCGTTGATCGTTTTGTTCATTAACTCTGGAGAGTCATTGAGCATAATGACTTTGGGAATACCATAGGCGTGAACAGCAATATAATTCCACGTCGGTACGCTCTCATGCTTTTCGTACAAAGTAGGAGAAATGTAAGCGTGTGCCCCTGTGAAGATAGCAAGTAATTCAGTGTCAAGGGCTTGTGATTGAGGATTTTGCTTTGCCATATGACCAATTAATTTAACAGCATCCCCTTGCATTGCAATAACAAGAGGAATGTGTGAAGCATAAGGTACACCATCTATGATGGATACCAACGTAGCAAAACTATTCGCTTTCATAAAGGCGATCAATTTATCAACATTATCTTCTTGAAAAGCAGTTGGTCTATACATGGCGATCTAACCTCACTATCAAGTTATAAATTCTACAGCTTCAAGATGTCGTAACTTCAATTCGGCAAACCCCCAACCCGCATTAAATCCAATTCCAGTTCAAATATTTCATCAATTGGCAACATTTGACCATCAACAGTCATAAATTTATGATCTTTTGTTGCCCGAATCAATGAACCATCTTTCAAACAATACTCAAACACCTCTTGTTGTCCGCGATCGTGCCACTGTGCTACAGGTTGCGTGTAAATATTTCCATTATTATCAACGCTGTACACAGTACATTCAATGCGTTTTTCTACAATTTTTCCAATCGGCAACAATCCATATTCTACTGTCAATATTTCCGTGTCATAGCTTAAACAATATTCAGCAAACTTCAACATTTGCTCAAATAATTCATCTGCAACTTTTTTATGAACACCGTTTTTCGCTGCGCCATCCACGAATTTTTCTCGCTGCTTTTGCATCTCAGAAACTTTCTTTTTACCCATAGCCCGACGCAGCAAGTCAGCTTGTCCTAAAGAATATCCTGCCATATCCTGAGCAATTTTCATGATTTGCTCTTGATAGACCATAATTCCATAGGTTTCGTCTAATATTGGTTCCAGAATGGTGTGTTGATAATCAATCTTTTCTCGCCCGTGTTTGCGGTTAATAAACTTGGGAATTAATCCTGCATCTAATGGCCCAGGTCGATAAAGTGCCAAAATTGAAGAAATATCTTCTATATTAGAAGGCTTCAAATCTCGCACAATTTGACGCATCCCAGAAGATTCTAATTGAAATATTCCTTCTAACTCACCTGCTTCTAATAATTCATAAGTCTTTTGGACATCTTTTGGCAGAGTACTATGTTCACCTTTCGCTAATATCTTCTGTGCTTTTCTTTCCTGGCGAGGGATTTCATCAGGGTCAACCCGATATCCTTTAGTTTCTTGAATTAAATCAACAGTTTTTTGAATCAGCGTCAGGTTGCGTAAACCCAGAAAATCCATTTTCAACAAACCCATTGATTCCAGGTCTTCCATGAAGTACTGGGTAATCACGGAACCGTCATTATTCTTCTGTAGCGGCACAATTTCATCAAGGGGATCGGCAGAAATTACCACACCTGCTGCATGGACACCAAAAGTTTTGTTAGTTCCTTCAATTCGCATCGCCATATCAAGCCAATGGCGAACATGGGGTTCTTTATCATATTTCTCTTTAAACTGTGGTTCTGGGGTTTCATTAGAAATCATCACCTTGAGTTTTGTTGGTTTCCCCCGCACCACAGGAATTAATTTCGCCATTTTGTCAGCTTCCCCGTAGGGAATATTCAATACTCTGGCGACATCTTTCAAAACTGCTTTAGAAGTTAGGCGGTTAAAAGTAATAATTTGGGCAACTCTATCTGCACCATATTTATCAGTTACATATTCAATTACTTTATCCCGTTGTTCAATACAGAAATCTGTATCAATATCAGGCATAGATTTCCGTTCTGGGTTCAGAAAACGTTCAAATAGTAGCCCATGATGCACAGGGTCAATGTTGGTAATTCGCATCGCATAGGCAACTAATGAACCAGCCGCCGAACCCCGACCTGGCCCCACAGGAATGTTATTATCTCTAGCAAATTTGATGTAATCCCATACAACTAAAAAGTATTTGGAAAAACCCATCTGCTGAATCATTTTCAGTTCGTATTCCAATCTTTCTTTATAGACGGAATCGACTTCCTGACGAGATTTGCGATTTAAACGTTCTAAAAGTCCACTCCATGCAACATCTTCGGCGTAAGTGTCAGCAGTATGACCAGAGGGAATGGGGGGCGTAGGAATCTGAGGCTCACCCATAATATGGTAAGGCTCGACTTTATCGGCTACTTCTTCAGTGGTGGCGATCGCTTCTGCAATCACATCATCTGGTAAATGGTCACGAAATAGTTGCTGCATCTCCTCACCAGATTTGAGATACTCTGTGCCGCTATAACGCATCCGCTTATCTTCAATAATTAGCTTGCCAGTTTGAATACATAGCAACGCATCGTGGGCTTCAACGTCAAAACAAGATATAAAATGAGAATCATTAGTGGCAACAATTTTAATCCCTAGCTCCCGCGCAATTTTGACGATTTCAACATTCACAATCCGGTCTTCTTGGGAACCGTGGTCTTGAATTTCTAGATAATAATCATCACCAAATACATCTTTATACCACTGAGCAACTTTTCGGGCTGCATCTGGTCTATTACTGAGAATCGCTTGGGGAATTTCTCCACCCAAACAAGCGCTGGTAACAATCAAGCCTTCATGATATTGTTTTAGTAAATCTTTATTAATACAAGGACGAGAAAAAATTCCTTTACCTTGAACACCTTTGAGGTGAGAAATAGTGGTTAATTTGACTAGATTTTTGTAACCTTTGGTATTTTTAGCTAAAACGACTTGATGATATTTTGGACGGCGTTCTTGTTTTTCAATATCGCCGTTAATTATATACATTTCATTGCCGATAATCGGCTTAATATTTTGACTACGGCAGATTTTGATCAGTTCAACGGCTCCATACATCACACCATGATCAGTAAGAGCGATCGCTTTCATTCCCAGTGCGATCGCTTGATCCACTAACTCTGGTAGCTGACTTGCCCCATCGAGTAAACTGTAGTCACTATGAATATGTAAAGGGACAAAGGACATAAGCATCTCCAACCACAAGCCAAGATATCTCTAGGGGCCTACCTTGTGGTATACCCTTTCGAGCTAGATTTTGCAAAGCAACGGAATCTTAGATTAACAGTTTTTACCTAAGATTAAAGCTGTTCTTTTTCCGAAATTATCACTGTCATCAGTGTTGTTTTAATAGTTACAGCAGTTAATCAGCATCTAACTAATGAATGAAACAGAGAGTACTACTTCGCCTAAAACCAAAGCTAGCCCTTGGTGGGAGCGTATCCCTCTCACATTGCAAATTCTCATCGCCCTAGTAGCCGCAGTCAGCGTTGGAATTGCCCTTGGTGCGGGGAATCCCAATCCTAGCAATGCCACTTTAATCAACAATTTAGCAATTCCGGCTGAGTTGGTGCTAAAGGCTCTCCGCGCCCTAGCTACGCCCCTAATTTTGGTAGCGGTGCTGCACACCTTAATGACTACGAATATCCCTGGTACAGCCGGACGGCGGTTAGCAGTGCTACTTTTAACTAACACTACCGTAGCTATTTTAGTCGGGCTTCTCGTAGCAAATGTGCTGCGTCCGGGGACTTGGGGCAATGTAGCCACCTCAACAACTACAGAAGTAACTACTCAGAATCTTGATCCTTGGGGAATAGTTAAAGATGCTGTACCGGAAGCTATTCTCAAGCCATTAGTTGATAATAATGTCATCCAACTAATTGTGATTGCCCTGAGTTTTGGCATCGTTCTGCGGGGATTAAAATCTGAACAAGTTGCCCAAGGGAAAAAAGGATATCAGCCGATAGAGGATGTCATCGGGATTTTGTTTGAAGCGGTAGCCCGTGTCCTCAACTGGGTAATTGCCTTAGTACCTTTCGCAGTCTTTGGAATTGTTGCTAAAACCGTTGCTATGCAAGGATTTGCACCGTTTAAATCTTTGGGTGCATTTATCGTGTCGGTGCTGTTAGCACTAGCATTGCAGGCGTGCTACTACCTCACCAGAGTAAAATTTGGTTCTTGGGTACACCCGCTAAAATTCCTCGCTGGCGGTTCTGATGCCTTTTTGACAGCTTTCTCTACTTCTTCCTCTGCGGCGGCAATGCCCGTAACCTTTGAAGTTTTGCAAACAAAAATCGGTTTAAGAGAATCTTCTGCCGCCTTGGGGGCATTAGTAGGGGCAAATTTCAATAATGATGGCACTGCCCTCTATGAAGCAATGTCTGCGTTGTATATTTCCCAACTGATTGGGCAACATCTGGATCTGGGACAGCAGTTAATTGTCATCCTTACCTCAATTTTTGCATCTGTAGGTGCGGCGAATATTCCTAATGCTGGACTGGTAACGATGACACTGGTGTTTACTTCTGTAGGCTTACCTACTCAATACATTGCTTTGCTAGTTACTATCGACTGGTTTCTGGATCGCTGCCGCACCGCGATTAATGTTATGGGAGATATGACTGTCAGTGCTTTACTTGATGGCAAAAAGCCTCGTTCTGTAGACGAGGCTTAGTTTTACGGCTTTTAAGGTATCTAATGCTGTTGAGGCCCTTTAGCATCACATTCTTTAGCCCAGCAGCGTTCTAGAAGTCGAAGACGCCAGATAAATGCAAAGCGTTGGGGATTCAATACTAATTTAGTATCCTGACTAAATAAAGGCTGATTCAGATAGTCCCAAAGGGGAAATTGAATTTTGGTGTGTTTTGGAGTCATAAGAACAACAAATATTATAAAAGTTTAGTCGTGATAGTTGGCATTTTGTTTAACAATTGCCTGATGCTCTTTTTCTAGTTAAAGGCTACACTGCGTTTTTGCATTTGTCCTGGTGGCAATTGCGGAATTTCAGTAAGTGAGTTTATGTTATTTCCGCTTTAATACTGAATTTGCACACACCATTTTTTTGATTCCCCATCTCGTGATATCATGTCCGCTTGATTACTTATTTAAACCCTAAGAACCCCAAAGAGCCAAAGCTATGCTTTGTCTCCCCTCCCGAAGAGCGGGGAGGGGATTAAGGGGAGCCAGTGCGGTCTTCTCCCAAGGGGAGACGCCAAGGGCGATGGGGTCTCCCCAAGTGGAGCATCTGGCGTGTGGGGTGCAATGACTGTCTCAGTAGTATTAGCCATTTATTTCACTTGGTTTTATTTAATTTGGTTATGTAATGATTGTTAGTATGACATCCTAGTGTTAGAAATCATGTTTGAATGAGCGGTTGAGTGGCGTATAAGTTGTATAATCTGAGCTAAAAAAGTTAAATAATTAAAAATACAGCAGAATTTAGGAGTTAATGGAAAAATATTATTAGCGACAATCCAAAATTTTTATCCGGTTTGTCAGAGTGAAACTGTCACACTCCGCGACATCCCGCCCAGAACTGAAGTTCAGGGCTGATAGCTGAAGTCCACTCAAGTGGACTGAATTAATCATTTAGTCCACTTGCAATACGGTTCGGATAAGGTTTTTTGATGAAAATCCTAGATCCCAAAGACGCGATAAATCGCCGTCAGGACGAAGAACTAATCGTTGTAAAGACAGCGATTTATCGCGTCTCTTGCCTTAACCGAACCGTATTGCCCCCACTCCCTACTCCCCATTCCCAATTTTGTGCCATTCAGCCACAGTTGTGGCAGTATGGAAAGAAGTTGAAAAGTTAGCTGTTGCCGTTGGGAACTTCAAAGGGTGTTTTCCCTTGCCACGCCAACCTTTCAATAAGAGGGTCAGGACTGTTTTGTGCCTTGTGCCGCCAAGTTGGTGACTCAAATTCACCAAAGCATACGGCTATATCTATCGACAAGCCTCTACTCTTCGCGTGTCATGTTGTACCATTTCGCTTCACTACCACTAGCTTCATCTGCCCATTAGAAACTAGATCAAGGTCTTCGCAACCGCAGTTTTGCATTTTAAGCAAATATTCTGACGAATGTTGGTATTATCGTCTGAATGTTTGGAATTCACTGCGAAAAGATATATATACTCCCACCTTGACTCTTAAATGAATCCAGAAAACGCAGAAACTTACATAAACCATCCAACTTGGGGTTTACTCTACAAAATCTGTATGGTTGATGATAACCAGGATTTGTTCACCACGCTTTATGCCCAGCGCTTATTTTTTTTAGTCGCAAATGACGTTAAAGGTGTTAAATTCCAGTCTTTAGGACGTACTGAGGCTAGAATGATGTTGGAAAATCGCTTACGTACCCTGCGTCGCAGTGGACAATCTCAGGAGTACGATCAGCTTCAGAGTGTTTTTCAACGCACCTTCCAATGAACAGTTCGATTTCCGAACGTATTGTTTCCATTCGCTCCTCACTGCCAACTTCAGTCAAATTGATTGCTGTTAGCAAGCAAGTTTCTGCCCAGGCCATTCGGTCTGCATACTCCGCAGGAATTCGTGATTTTGCCGAGAGTCGTATCCAAGAAGCCGCCAGCAAACAAGCCGAGTTGCAAGATTTACCGGATATTACCTGGCACTTTATTGGACATTTGCAAAGCAATAAAGCCAAAAAAGCCATCGAACAATTCCCTTGGATTCACTCCGTCGATAACTTGAAGCTGGCACAGCGCTTAGATCAATTAGCGCAACAGCTAGGAGTGAGTCCCCAGGTTTGCCTGCAAGTGAAAATTCTCCCCGATCCCAACAAGTCTGGTTGGAGTGTGCCAGAACTTTTGGCTGATTTACCCACACTCGAACAATACAAAAGTTTACAAATTCAAGGTTTGATGACAATTCCGCCTTCAGGATTAAATGATCCGGAAATTTTGAATGTATTTAATCTCAATCGTGAGGTAGCAAAGAAAATAAGAGAGCAAAACTGGTCGCACATTAAAATGCAGCACTTGTCTATGGGTATGTCAGGCGACTACGAACTGGCAGTGCAAGCAGGCGCAACGATGGTACGATTAGGAACAATATTGTTTGGCGATCGCTCCTAGCCTTTGATTATCAGCCTTGCTCTTCAGTATTAATAGAGATCAGAATTTGATGACAAGAATTTTGTAGCAGACTGGTGCAATTAGAAACAAAGGATATAGTATTGACAAAAGCAATCCCTAAGGGAAAATGGGGTAAAAAGAACTGTCCTTCGGACAAACCTTAGGATATAATCTTGACTCATTATTATGTTTAGGCGATGCACAGACCTTTGCAAGAAGTGTCAGTTCATCGCCAAAACCAGTAGTATGGGTTACAAATAGCAATATACTTGCTGAAGTATCCACCGATGTACCGTAGTTTACCGGGGTAGGCATCGCTCCTACTCAATCAATCCATTGCCCAAGTCAATACAGGCTATTCGCACCAGGAGAGTACACAGACAATGAACAATATATTTTCCAAACTCAGAGACTTTGTGGGTCTAAATGAGCAAGTGGAATACGAGTATTACGAGGAAGAACCAGAAACAGATAATAATTACCAAAATCTGTATCAGCAAGAAAATCCCCAACCACCGGCACCACAGGAAAGCACGGCCGCTCAAAATCGACGCTGGCGTGAACCAGTGCCTACAATGGGAGATGATATAGCAGCAGGTTCAAAGCCAATGGGGAATGTGATTGGTATGCCAGGAGCAATTAACGGAATTTCGGAAGTTTTAGTACTCGAACCACGCACCTTTGAAGAAATGCCCCAGGCAATTCAAGCGTTGCGCGAACGCAAGTCAGTAGTATTAAATCTGACAATAATGGACCCAGATCAAGCTCAACGAGCAGTAGATTTTGTTGCAGGTGGTACTTACGCACTAGATGGACATCAAGAGCGCATCGGTGAAAGCATCTTCTTGTTTACGCCAAGCTGTGTCCAAGTTAGCACCCAAGGTGGCGTTCTTCATGAAGTACCACAACCGCCAGCCCGTTCCTCTCGTCCTACAGGTTCTCCAAATCAAACCTGGGGCAACGAAACTAACCGGATGGCACAATAAATTTAAATTAGTTGTTAGTCCTTTGTCCTTTGTGATTAGTCCTGGGTTTTGATAATAGTGACAAATGACAAAGGACAAACGACTAATGACCTTTACGGGCGACGCTCGTTCCTAGCTATCGCTAACGCCAGTCACTCATGGGGGAAACCCCAGACGCTCACAGGCTTACTTGCTAACGCTATGCTATCGCCCTACAGCCCTTCTCAAGACAGGAGACGCTGTGTTTCGACTCCGCTCAACATAAATTCGCGTTCGGGCATCCTACTGCGGGCGTCTCCTCTTAGGAGAAGACCTCGCTGGCTCACAGATGACTAATTGATCAATGACTATAAAATTTGGCTTAATTGGTGGTGGGGTAATGGGAGAAGCGCTCTTATCCCGCCTTATTGCGCGTGGAATTTATCAATCATCAGAAGTCATAGTTAGCGAACCGCTATCTTCACGCCTAGATTTTTTAAAACAGCAATACGATGTTGCTGTAACGACAGATAATAGCCAAGTTTTTGCCCAAGTAAAAGAAGTTGTCTTTTTGGCAGTAAAACCGCAGGTGTTCAGCGCGATCGCTCAAGAATTAGCAAATATTGATATTCTTAATAAAGAACACTCACCCCTAATCATTTCCATATTGGCGGGTGTGCCTTTAAGCCAGCTAGAAGCTGCATTTGTGCAATTGCCAGTTATTAGAGCAATGCCCAACACCCCAGCAACAGTGGGAGCGGGAATTACAGCGATTTGTTCAGGTGCATACACCAATGCCAATCACCACCAAATAGCACAGCAGGTTTTTTCTGCTGTGGGGGAAGTCGTGGAAGTCTCAGAAGGGCTGATGGATGCAGTAACAGGGCTATCTGGTAGCGGGCCGGCTTACGTGGCTCTCTTGGTAGAAGCACTTGCTGATGGCGGAGTATCGGCAGGTTTACCTAGAGCAATTGCCAATCAACTAGCATTGCAAACCGTACTAGGAACAGCGAAACTGTTACATGAAACCAAAATGCACCCAGCAGAACTCAAAGATCGCGTTACCAGTCCCGGTGGTACAACCATTGCGGGAATTGCCAAGCTAGAACAGGCAGGATTTCGTTCAGCTTTAATTGAAGCAGTCAAAGCTGCCACAGAGCGATCGCAAGAGCTGGGAAAATAGTCAACTGCCCCACCCACGAGGGGATGGGGCTTGTAACTAGGAAACAGAATTTC
>JAHCSU010000048.1 GCA_023522315.1 Nostoc sp. CCCryo 231-06 | reverse complement strand
AGAAATGGGCGGGATTCGTTATTTATATTTAACCCATAGGGATGATGTCGCCGATCATCACAAGTTTCACGAACATTTTAAGTGCGATCGCATTTTACATAGCGACGATATTACAACGGATACTCGTAATGTCGAAATTCAACTTACTGGTCTAGAGTCTTTTAGTTTAGACGACCTATTAATTATCCCCGTTCCTGGACATAGCAAGGGTCATACAGTTTTACTATACAAAAACTTTTTATTCACCGGAGATCATTTAGCATGGTCAGAAAGGTTAAATCAGTTAGTGGGTTTTCCCGATGTTTGCTGGTATTCGTGGTCAAAGCAAGTAGAATCTATGCGTCAACTGGTCAATTACTCGTTTGAATGGGTGCTACCTGGTCACGGTCGGCGCTACCATGCAAATTCCCTAACAATGCAGCAGCAGATGCAGCAGTGCATTTCTTGGATGACATCTCAATAGAAATAGGTCTATCGTTTTAGATAGACCTATTTGCTTGGCGCTGATTATCGGAAAAATGGGTTTAAAACCCCGTGGCTTCAGCCCGGCTTTATATTAAATATGCTAACATAAGAATAGGTCGAAGCTAAGGAATAGTTCATGCTAGTATTCGAGTTTAAAGCTTACGGAAAATCAAGGCAATTCAGTGCAATCGACGATGTATTGCGAACAGTGCAGTTCATTAGAAATAAAGCTTTACGCCTTTGGATGGATGGACTAGGTAAAACACAATACGACCTCAATAAGTATTGCGCTGTATTAGCAAAAGAGTTTCCGTTTGCAGACGAACTTAACAGCATGGCAAGGCAAGCCAGTGCAGAACGTGCATGGAGTGCGATTTCTTCGTTCTACGAGAATTGCCAAGCGCACGTTGCCGGAAAAAAAGCCTATCCACAATTCCAGAAAGACAACCGTTCTGCTGAGTACAAAACCTCTGGTTGGAAATTAGCAGAGAATCGCAAATCTATTTCTTTCACCGACAAGAAAGGAGTAGGGACGCTGAAGCTAAAAGGCACTCGTGACCTCTTCTGCTATAAAATAAGCCAAATAAAGCGGGTGAGGCTGGTTAAACGTGGGGATGGGTACTATGTCCAATTCTGCATTCAAGTAGAAAAAACAGAAGTAATTGAGCCAACACATCAAACGATTGGCTTGGATGTTGGATTGGAGAGCTTCTATACTGATAGCTTAGGCAACAAGGTAGAAAATCCTAGATTCTACCGTACTGGAGAACGAAAGCTAAAGCGCAAGCAAAAGCTCATATCTCGCAAAGTAAAAGGCTCTAGCAACAGAAAAAAAGCTAGGACTGTATTGGGTAAAGTTCACCTCAAAATAAGTAGACAACGTAAAGACCATGCTATTAAATTGGCAAGGTGCGTAATTCAATCTAACGATTTGATCGCCTACGAAGATTTGAGGATCAAGAACTTAGTTAAAAATCACTGTTTAGCCAAATCAATTAATGATGCTGGATGGTATCAATTTAGAGTTTGGTTAGAGTATTTTGGCAAAGTGTTTAAACGGATAACTATTGCGGTTAATCCTGCTTACACAAGTCAGGAATGCTCCGATTGCGGCGTAATTGTTAAAAAATCTCTATCTACTCGTACTCACGTTTGTAGTTGTGGATGCCGACTAGATAGGGATGAAAATGCGGCGCTAAACATATTAAATAAAGGATTGGGTACTGTAGGGCATACAGGAACTTGGGGACATGATCC
>JAHCSU010000478.1 GCA_023522315.1 Nostoc sp. CCCryo 231-06 | reverse complement strand
GAGAGACAACTTGGATTTCACCGGAATTGCAAAAGATTTACTGGCTACTTTACCAGAGTGGTTATGCTTTTAGTTTTGAAACTTGGCAGGGTGACGAATTAGCTGGGGGAATTTTAGGGATTGTTATTGGTGGGGCTTTCATTGGCGAGTCGATGTTTTACCGCATTCCTGAAGGCTCGAAGGTAGCGATGGTAAAGTTGGTGGAAAGATTGCGCCAGAGGAAATTTGTGTTTTTCGATGCCCAAATGATGAATCCACATTTGGAGAGGTTTGGCGCTTATGGGGTTGGGGATAAAGAATATCAAATTTTACTTAAAAAAGCGTTGCAACGTCGATGTTGCTTGATATAAAGAGTAAAAAGAAAATAATCCATACCTAAATAACTTAAGCAGTAAATTGCTAAAAGTTTGTGTGTTATTGTTCAACATTGAGTGCGATCGCTAATCTTATAAGATGAGTTGACGCTAGGAAACCCAACATATTTTTCCACTCATAATCTTAAACACTTCCACCATGAGAAGTGTGATTGCAGGATTTATCATTCATTTGAAATAAGCGATAATAGGCTTAATTATTTGTGTATTGTTCATTAAGCCTTCATGATTGTAAAAATCCATGCCCAGGAAAATTCGGGAATTAAAAGCTCAAATTGGCCGTGAAGGATTCGTTTATCTACCTAAGCGTGGCAAAGGTAGTCATGAGCGTTGGCTACATCCTTTGCTCAAAAAAACACTAACAATTTCCGGTAAGGATGGAGACGATGTGCCAATCTACCTAGAAAAACAGTTAGCAAGTTTATTGACTGAACTCCAAGAGTTAAGGGAGGACGAGGATTCATGAATCGATACAGTATGATTCTTCAATGGTCTGATGAAGATCAGCTTTTCCTAGTCACCATTCCAGAGTTTGCCGAGCGCGTTGTCATGCCTTGCACTCATGGCAAAACTCGTGAGGAAGCTATTCGTAATGGCGAAGAAGTGATTGAAATGTACTTGGAAGCTTGGCAAGTAGAAGGTGAATCTATTCCTGAACCTAGCACGCTTCAAATTGCCTGATTACCATTCCAAAACCTCAAAGGAAATGTTCACTGCTGATATGCCTCTGGTGAACTGTGGGGGTGTTGAGTACGCTCTATAAGAGCGATCGCTCAATTTTCTCTTCAGGTACGATATAAATGGTAGCTAAATTATGCACAAAACAATCCCAGCCCATTTGTATGTCAGACTTACTTGGAAGAATTACAGTTAACTATTACGCCGTAAGTCCCCCACTGAATTTGGTACTCCGAATCAGTGGC
>JAHCSU010000477.1 GCA_023522315.1 Nostoc sp. CCCryo 231-06 | reverse complement strand
TGATTACAGAAGCCCAAACTGTACTTGGTACTCCAAGTCACTGTGGGTAGTTCACAAGCTAAATCAATAGTACAGTAAAGCGTAAATAAATCACCCATTCAAAATCGCCAAAAAGTCTGCCCTATAAGCCTTTTGACTTTTGACTCTTGATTTTTGACTTCCGCCATGCGGTACTGACGCTCAATAGTTTTTCATTGCCCGTTGAATGTCACGCTGGTCTTGGCGTCGTTTCAGGTCTTCTCGCTTATCGTGGAGCTTTTTACCTTTGCCAAGGGCTATACTCACTTTTACCCAGCCGCGTTTGAGATACATTTTCAAAGGGATTAAAGTTAAACCCTGCTGTTCTACTGTGCCAATTAACTTGCGGAGTTCTTTGCGATGCAAAAGCAGCTTGCGTGTACGCCGTGGTTCATGATTAAAATATTGTCCACTAGCGTTATAAGGCGAGATATGCACATTGATCAACCATGCTTCACCATTGCGAAGTAAAGCATAGCCATCTTGGAGATTGACTTTACCCGCACGAATCGACTTAACCTCGGTTCCTGTCAACTCAATTCCAGCTTCGTAAGTTTCTAGAATTTCATACAAATAACGGGCTTGGCGGTTGTCGCTAATAACTTTGTAACTGTCGCTCTTGTCGCTCATTGATAATTTTGTGTGCTTTAAATGTACCTAAAAAATTATTTGGATTTTTTGTTAATTATAGGCTGTATCTTAGAACCGCTATAAATTATGAACTGTATATAACTAATTTAGCTTTTATCAGTTCACAATTAAGAGTTTTCTGGCAACTTTAAGTTATATGATACCGCTTACCTATGAGCTTGCTCAGACTTGAGGCTTAAGCCCCAAGTCTTACAAAGTTTGATTTTGTGTAGTTTCACAAACAATTGGTAGGATGCCAATAATCATTAGTGATTAGCTAAGAATTAATTACAAAGGGCAAAAAATAAAATATATTTATCCATACTTAGCTTTTGGTAAATTATTAATTAAGTTAATATGAATTTACACTATGTGAGTATTTACTGTGCTTTATTGATGAATTGTTACAAATGACAAAGCTCTCTATGTCTCCCAAACAGAGCGAGTCAAAGGTGAGTTACACTTCTTGAGACCTTCCTAAGCATTTAAGATTTTCTTTATAAATCATCCCTAAAGACATCATTAGCTGGTAATCCTGTCATAGTATGAAACATAAGAACATTATTCTTGCCTGTGTTCACTGATCAAGCGCGTATAAGCAAATTTCTGAGTAAAAAAATGCTAGGGGTGTATTGTCTATGCCCTTGACGATCCTTGTAGTGGATGATGATTTGGGCACTCGTCTATCTGTTAGCGACTATCTTGAACTGTCTGGCTACTCGGTGATCACAGCCAATGACGGTCAAGAGGCTTTGGTTATGGTGGATGAGCATCATCCAGATTTGATTGTCACGGATATCGTGATGCCACAGATGAATGGCTACGAACTAGTGCGCCGGGTGCGTCAACAACCAGTGTTTCGGTTATTACCTGTAATTTTATTAACAGCCCGAACTAAGACCCAGGAAAGAATTTTGGGCTACCAGTCAGGGTGCGATTTATTCTTACCCAAACCTTTTGAACTGGAAGAGTTAGCAGCAGCAATCCGCAATCTTTTGGAGCGATCGCAAATTATTCAATCGGAGTATCGATTTTCTCATCAAGAGAGTTTGGGCATTTCCACCTCGACAAAAGGGATGGATGCCCATAATTCTTTGTCTACTCAAATTCAGAAATCCCACTTGCACTCATCCCTAACTCATAGAGAACAGGAAGTTTTAGAGTTATTGACTCATGGTCTTTCTAATGCCGATATGGGTCATCAGCTACACCTGAGTCCTCGCACAGTGGAAAAGTACGTTAGCAGTTTATTGAGAAAAACCTCAACCAGCAACCGAGCGGAATTGGTGCGTTTTGCGATGAAGCATGGTTTGGTGGAATAAAAAAGTTAGGAGTAGAGACGCGATTAATCGCGTCTGTGCAGGAGTGAGGAATTAAAACTCCTAATTTTTAACTCCTAACTCCTAACTCCTAACTCCTAACTTTTGTAAGCAGACCTTCACAAGCATCAATCAGTAAATCAATAACCCGATTAAATCCCTCTTGACCACCGTAATAGGGATCTGGAACTTCCTTCAGGGTGTGTCGAGAGCAAAACTCGCACATAAAACGCACTTTATGCTGATACTGCTTAGTTTGATCAAGATTGAGGATGTTCTCATAATTTTCTTGATCCATCGCTAAAATTAAATCAAAGTCTTGAAAGTCTGACTTTTGAAACTGGCGTGCTTGACCACGCAGTTTAATTCCCAACTTTGTCGCAGCCGCAGCGCTCATGCGTCTGTCAGGTGGGCTACCAACGTGATAACTAGATGTACCAGCTGAATCACAGAGGATATGTTCGCTCAAGCCAGCCTGCTCAATTAAATGATTCATAATGTTTTCTGCCGATGGCGATCGGCAGATATTACCTAAGCAGACAAATAGCAACTTGTAAGCCATAGATATTTTTTGTCCTTTGTCATAAGTCAAAAGTCATTTGACCAATGACCAATACTTCGACTACGCTCAGTACAAGTGACAAATGACTAAAATCCAGGAAGTTCTAGTCCACTGGTTAATTCTTCCATACGTTCCCGCATTGTTGCTGTGGATTTGTTGTAGGCTTCTTTCATTGCCACTGTTACCAGATCAGAAAGTACTTCTGCACCTTCCCCTAGAGCATCTGGAGAAATTTCTACTCGCTTGGGTTCTTGGTTCCCGCTGACAATCACCTTCACCAGTCCACCGCCAGATTCTCCTAGAATCTCCATTTGCTCCAATTCTTCTTGGAGCCGCTTTGCGCCTTCTTGAACTTGCTGCGCTTTCTTAAAAGCGTCAGCCAATTCTTTCATTTTTCCTAAGCCAAAGCCGAATCCTTGTCCTTTACCTGTCATAATTAGTTTTACGCGTATGCGTTGAATAACAAATCAAATTCAATTATAGATGCGGTAAGTAATTTGCCTCTTTTTTTACCAATAATTAATGCGTCATATAATGGGCAGTAGGGAGTAAGGAATAGGGTATTAGTTATTTCTCCCTGTGCCTCCCCTGTTCCCTCATCCCCCACTCCCCACTCCCTACTCTCCATTCCTTATCCACAAGCACCTTGAAATTCTCCGAGCATTTTGACTTCTGGCTCTAAATTAATAGACCAACGTTCTTGTACTTGATGTTGGATGTGGCGAATGAGACAGAAGATATCACTAGCTTTTGCTCCACCACGGTTAACGATAAAATTAGCATGGAGTAGTGCTACTTGCGCTCCACCAATTTGGTAGCCTTTTAGACCAGTTTGTTCAATTAACCAGCCAGCACTGTAAGGTTTGGGATTGCGGAACACACTACCACAACTGGGGAAGTTGTATGGTTGGGTGCTTAACCGATGCTTTTTGTGTTCTTTGGTGATTGCCACAACTTTTGCGGGGTCTGCACCTGGCGCCAGTTGTAAGGTGGCTTGGGTGACTATGCGTTGGCGAAGCCTCTCCGAAGGAGACTCGCCACCTTGCAATAATGAAGTTCGGTAGCTATAACCTAACTGATCGGGGCTAAGAGTTTCCAACGTACCATCGGGTGAAAGTACCTGGGCACTAACTAACATATCTGCAATACAACTATTATGTGCCCCTGCATTCATTACCACAGCACCACCGGCTGTTCCAGGGATGCCAACAGCCCACTCCAATCCTTGCCATCCTAATTCTGCTGCTGCCCATGCCAAACTAGGAATTGATTCTCCAGCAGCAACCGTTAATTGACCGGTTTGGGGGTCAAAATTGTTGAAGCGGAGATGACGAGTAGCAATGACTAAGCCTGATATGCCGCGATCGCTCACCAGCAAGTTAGAACCTGCTCCCAGCGTTGTCACCTTTAAATTACGTTCTTTTGCGTATTTAAGACTTGCTTGCAGTGCTTCTAAGTTTCGGGGAGAAACGTATAAATCAGCTGCTCCCCCAACTCTATAGGAAGTAAACGCTGACAAGCAAGCCTGGGACTTAATCGCACAATCAGTATTGGGTAAGTAAATTACTTCACTCTCCACCGAATTAGTTGTTTGATGTTTTTTTGTATTCAAAGCAGAAACTGTGCAGACGTTTCCAGCTGCCTGGGAAATTGTCATCTTTACTTGGTATTGGTAAAATTTTTACATTTATTTACCGCAAAGATACGGTAATAGAGTTCACAGATGGAACCGTTGCTAGACGGGCGCTTTGCTCAGAAATAAAACTTCGCAAAGTCTCCACTTAAGATGTGGCTTTAGCAGGTTCGCAAAGTGTCGTAATTATTTCAGGAATCACCTGATTCAAGTTCCCAGCCCCCAAAAACAGCGCCAAGTCTCCTGGGCGTAGTGTTTGCAGCAAGAACTCACACACTGAGGGTAAAGTTGGTTGATAAACTACCTGCGAATGGTGTTTAGCAATTTCTGCCGCTAGATGTTCACCACTGATTTGCCCTAAATTGGGTTCGCCTGCACTGTAAATATCAGTCAGCACAACCAAATCAGCATGGGTAAAGGAATCAGCAAATTCTTCTAAAAAGGTCAGCGTCCGGCTATAGCGATGAGGTTGGAAGATGGCAACTACTCTTTGTCCTGGTCTTGCTTGTAAGCGTCCTGCGGCCAGAGTAGCGCGAATCTCGCTAGGATGATGAGCATAGTCATCGATGAAGGTAATACCATCGACTTCACCCCGGAACTCAAAGCGGCGTCTTGCTCCCTCAAAGGTGGCGATACCTTTGGCAATTTCTCCAAATTCTAAGCCCAAGACGCGACCAACAGCTACTGCTGCTAAGGCATTACTGAGATTGTGCCGACTGAGCAGACGTAACTTCAACACACCCAAAGCTTTGCCTCTTTCCCAAACTAGAGCCGTGGTGCCATCAGCCCGATAATCAATATTAGTAACGCTGTAGTCAGCGTCGGTATCTGAGTATAAGCTATAGCTGATTGTGGGTTGCAAGCGATCGCGCACTGTAGCACAGTCAATGCTACCTATTAATGTTTTACAACCCTTAGCAAATGTCTGGAAGATGTCAATGACTTGTTCTAATGTCTCGTAATGGTCTGGATGATCGAGTTCAATATTGGTGATGATGCCAATCTCTGGAGCGTGTTTTACCAAAGAACCATCAGATTCATCTGCTTCGGCTACCAAATATTGGCTTTGTCCCAATCGAGCATTACCTTCCCAAGCATTGACTTCGCCACCTACTAAAATCGTTGGGTCTAGACCTGCTTCCAGAAGCATATAGCCAATCATGCTACTGGTTGTAGTTTTGCCGTGTGTTCCTGCCACTGCAATACTGTAGTAATCAGCAATTAAAGCTGCCAGTACATCTGAACGATGTAAAATTGGGCAACCTAATTCTAGCGCTGCTTTGTATTCTAAATTATTCGTGTTAATTGCTGTTGAACAAATGACTTGAGGCAGTATTGAGTTAGTAACAGTAGGTAATTCTTCTTGTGAATTTAATGCTACTGCATTCGCTAATACTTGAGGGCGAAAGAATTCGAGATTGCTTGCCTCTTGTCTACCAAAAATATGAGCGCCGATAGATTCCAACTTGTGCGTAATGTGGTTAGCACGAAGATCCGAACCTGATACTGGAAATTGACGCTTGGCGAGAACGTATGCCAGAGCAGACATACCTATACCACCGATGCCAATAAAATGAAATGGTCTACCACTAAAATCTACAGAATTAGTCATTTATTGCTCCTTTTACACCACACCACACCATAATCACAAATGACACGCGTATCATAACAGGAATTTGATTTTTACCGTAACTGTCCCTTAATCATGTTTATGTTTGATGGCCAGATGATATTTCTGCTCTGGTTTTGCTTGTTCAGAATGATTTTACCTTGGTTGGAGGTTTTTACTATTTCTGAACTGTTTTTAAGATTATTCTGAAAATTTTGGTCGCATCGGGAAAGAAATTCTTGTAATGTGAAATACATCTTTTTGGCTACCTTACTGGAATTGGCTACATCATACATTGTTAGTGAAGCTGATTTTAAATTGCATCCAGTTTAGGCATGAATTGGCTACAATAGTACCTTGGTAATGAAACTATTTTTCAATTGCATAAAATCCACGCATAACTGGATGCAGCAACTAGCAATTTTTGGTGGCACATTTGATCCAATTCATTGGGGACACCTGCTTGTAGCCGAGAGAGCTTTGCATCAAGTATCCCTTGAAAAGGTAATTTGGGTGCCATCCCTAAATCCTCCTCACAAACAAGCAGCTTTGTTTGAGCATCGTGTGGGAATGCTGCAATTAGCCATAGAAGATAACCCAGCGTTTACTGTCTCACTAGTGGAGGCAAATCGCTCTGGGACTTCTTATGCTATTAACACCCTGATGGACTTATCTGCTTCTTACCCAAATACTCACTGGTACTGGATCGTAGGCTTGGATACTTTCCAAACTTTACCCCGTTGGTACCGTGGACACGAACTAGCACAAATGTGTGATTGGTTAATAGCACCCCGACTGCTAGGTGGTGAGACTATAACTCAAAGCAAATTAATCTGCAAGCAAGTGGAGCAACAACTGAGGGAGCAGTCACATACCATTCACTGGCAACTCTTAGATATACCTTTAGTAGGAGTTTCGTCGAGTCTAATTCGCAAATTTTGCCGCGATCGCCAGTCGATTCGTTATTTAGTCCCGGAATCGGTTAGATCATATATCACTAACAACAATATCTACTCGAACAAATCTGAATAAATTATGTGTTTTTTTGTTGATGTAACACTTTATGGTTAAAAGTGCCCCCCCCCCTTTGCGATATGATTGGGGTCAACGATATCAACATATAAGCATAAATACAGAGGGCAAGACACTGTGATTAGAGTTGCAATTAACGGTTTCGGGCGGATTGGACGTAACTTTGCACGCTGCTGGGTGGGTAGAGATAATAGTCAAATCGACCTTGTGGCTATTAATGACACATCAGACCCTAGAACCAACGCTCATCTCCTGAAGTATGACTCGATGCTAGGGAAGATCAAGGGTGCTGAAATCAGCGCCGATGATAACTCTATCATCGTTAACGGTAAGACCATTAAGTGCGTATCCGATCGCAACCCAGAAAACTTGCCCTGGAAAGATTGGGGAATTGACTTAATTATCGAAGCAACCGGAGTGTTTACTAGCAAAGAAGGAGCGCTCAAGCATGTAAATGCTGGAGCCAAAAAAGTTCTGATTACCGCTCCTGGTAAAAACGAGGATGGTACTTTTGTGATTGGTGTGAATCATCACGACTATGACCACAATATACACAACATTATCAGTAACGCTAGCTGTACTACCAACTGCTTGGCACCGATTGCCAAGGTGTTGAACGATAAGTTCGGCATTATCAAAGGCACGATGACCACCACCCATAGCTATACAGGTGACCAACGCTTGCTAGACGCTTCTCACCGGGATTTGCGACGGGCGAGGGCAGCAGCGATAAACATTGTACCCACCTCTACTGGTGCAGCAAAAGCAGTTGCGCTGGTTATCCCAGACCTCAAAGGCAAGCTAAATGGTGTTGCCTTGCGCGTACCTACCCCGAACGTCTCAATGGTAGATTTCGTAGTTCAGGTTGAGAAGCGTACTATTACTGAAGAAGTTAACCAAGCTCTCAAAGATGCTGCCGAAGGGCCACTTAAAGGTATTTTGGCCTACAGCGAACTAGAACTGGTATCGTCTGATTATCAAGGTCATGATGCTTCTTCAATTGTTGATGCAAACTTGACTTTGGTCTTGGGTAATGACCTCGTAAAAGTTATGGCGTGGTATGACAACGAGTGGGGTTACAGCCAACGAGTTTTGGATTTGGCAGAATTAGTAGCCGAGAAGTGGGTTTAATTAAAAAGTTAAGAGTGAGGAGTGAGGAATGAAAAGTGAGGAATTAAAACTCATAACTCCTAACTCCTAACTATTGAAGTGTTGAAATCCCTGGCTAAGACTTAGAACTTGGTCAGGGAATTTTTTTTGTTCATCGTGCAATATTACTGTTGATCCCGAAGTAATGTTGCCTACGATCGCAGCACCTTGACCAAGATGTTGTACTAAGGTTGATGCTAACTCTTGTGTCAAGCACAGCACTAATTCAAAGTCTTCGCCACCATATAGAGCATAAGCCAGCGCCTGCTCTTGTGTCAGCCAATGGTCAAAAGCTGCTGGCAAGGAAATTTGTCTGTGTTCTAGGACAGCGCCAACGCCACTGGCGCGGCAGATTTGAATAATTGCATCTGCCAAACCATCACTGCTATCCATACCGGCAATGGGGAGTCGAGAGTTAGGAGTAGAGGCGCGATTAATCGCGTCTGTAATTGAGTTAGGAGTTAAGATTTTCCGGAGGATTGGTAAGACATCTAATCGTGGCTGCGGGCGTTGATGTGCAAGGATTAGAGCCATCTTTTCCACGTCGTTGAGGTTTTGTCCTAATTGGGGATGCAAGAGCAGTTCTAAGCCAGCTCTTGAGGCTCCATGAACGCCTGTAACGACGATCGCATCTCCCACTACAGCAGCAGAACGCCGGATAATTTGATTAGGGTTAACTTGACCAAAAGCAGTAATTGCCAAAGTCGTCACAGGCGATCGCACCACATCACCCCCGACAATTGAGGTATTGTATTTTTGCAGGCATTCTGTCATTCCCTGGTATAGTCGCTCAACCCAACTCACCCTAACTTCACTGGGGAGTCCCAAACCGACAGTAATTCCCAATGGGGAAGCGCCCATTGCTGCTAAATCTGATAAATTGGCAGCAGCAGCTCGCCAACCTGCATCTTCTGGGGAAGTGGTAAGATTGCTAAAATGTACGCCGTCAATCAGCATATCTGTCGTTACCACCAAAGATTGGTCTGGCGCAGTCTCAAGTACTGCCGCATCATCCCCAATAATTTCTGGAGGACAGAAGCGCTGCAATCTTTCTAAAAGACCTTGTTCACCAATATCTTTTACTTGTTGAGAAGATAAGTCACTGTTCACAATCGGTTTTCCGTGTTGCAAAATTACTAAGAAAACTGATGATTTGCTTTACTGTTTAATATAAGAGTATCGTCTAGGAGTCAGTTGGGATGGTAACAACACCAGTAACCAGCATCACATTTGAGGAGTACTTAACCTATGATGATGGTAGCGATTTCCATTATGAACTGGTGGATGGCAAGCTAGAGCTAATGAACCCACCTACTATTGAACATTTCCTGATTGTCGATTTTCTGGATACTGCCTTGAAAGCAGAAATCAAACGTTGTAGCTCAACTTGGCTGTGTTTTCGAGAAAGTGGGGTGAGAACAGGTAGAAATAAATCTCGGTTGACTGATTTGTGTGTAGTGACAGTGGAGCAAGCCAGAGAGTTGTTGAATGCCTCAGCAGTATTTCAGTCACCCCCGTTACTAATTGTCGAGGTGGTCAGTCCAGAGTCGGTGAAACGAGACTATCGTCATAAGCGTTCTGAATATGCGGCCTTAGAGGTTCTTGAATATTGGATTGTAGATCCTCTGAAAGCAAAAGTTTCGGTGTTACTACTGGAAGATGGATTTTACGAAGAAACAGTTTTTACTGCTACTCAGCAGATTGTATCACGGACTTTTCCAGAATTGAATATTGCTGTTGAAAAGGTGTTGAATGCAGGTAATCTGGGCTAGTAGACCATAGATAGTAGTCGTCTTTTAACCCGAAAAATTCTTCAGCGATGCTGAGTTGGAAAATATTGAAGATAAATTCATGCTAAATTCCCAATGACTTCAAGAAAATTTTGCAAAATTATAGATACACGATCGCTTCGCCAAACAGTAACGATTTCTAATACTGGTGATTGTCCTTGTATAGAACGATAGACTACACCACTTCGTTGAAGATTTTGTACGTTTGCCGGAAGTAGTGAAATCCCCATTCCACCTGCAACTAGACTTAGAACAGTTGATATCCATGCAGCTTCTTGTCTTACTTTTGGCTGAAAACCTGCATCCACGCAAAGGCTATTAATTTGATCGCGTAAGTTATGTAACAGGTTATGTGGTGGTAATATAAATTGCTCATTGGCCAGTGCTGCAAGTGAAATACTAGTTCGTCTTACAAAACGATGGTTTTCAGGTAAAACAATGACTAGCGATTCTTGAAGAATAGGCATAAAAGTCAAAACATCATCATCATTATTATTGCTCTTGATATTTTGTAAATTATGTAGATGAAAAAAACCTAAATCAAGTTGTTGTTTTCGCAACTTCTCAATTTGGTCATAAGAAGCTAGTTCCTGTAACACCAGTTCCACATCTGGAAATTTCTCATGAAATGCTCTGAGGATGTCGGGTAGTTTGGTGTTAGCAATAGATGTGTTGATTCCTATACTTAATCTTCCTCTCTCGCCACGACTTAACCGTTGACCTAATTCAATTGCTCGTTCAGCCTGATTGAGAATTTGACGAGCTTCTTGCAAAAACTCATTTCCAGCATTTGTTAATTTTAATGGGCGCTGGTTGCGATCAAATAGTTGAAATCCGATTTTTTTCTCTAGCCACTTGATTTGCTTACTTAGAAATCCCTGGTCGATTTCCAGATATGCAGCAGCATTGGTAAATCCCTGCTTCTGGGTTACAGCGATCGCATACTTTAGGTGACGCAGTTCGATCTCATCCCAATTCGACCATTTGTGAGGGGCTAAAGATTCTTGTTTTTTCAGCATTATGACGTTTTAGTCATGGAATGTTGCATAAACAAGATGATTGTATCATGGTTTTCCAAGATATCTTCAGGACAATACAACCACTTGCCACCAAAGAGCCAAAAATGAAGCCCAAGAATAAACTGAATCGGGTGTTGATTGTAGGTGGAACTCACGGGAATGAGTTCACTGGAGCATACTTGATCAAAAAGTTTGAGCAATTCCCTGAACAAATTCACAGATCCAGTTTTGAAACAGTGACGTTGTTGGCTAATCCTCAAGCGTTTACAGCAGGAAGACGATACATCAACAAAGATTTGAATCGGTGCTTCTTGCGCCAAAATTTAGAGGATTCAACACTTTCTGGCTATGAGGATTTACTAGCTCAAGAGATTAACCATCTGTTTGGCCAAAATGGTGAAACTCCTGTTGATTTTATCTTGGATTTACATAGCACAACTGCCAATATGGGCTTGACTATCATTGTGGATAATGATAATCCCTTCAATCTGCAATTAGCCGCCTATCTCAGTTATGTTAATCCTTCGGTAAAGGTTTATAGTTCTGGAAACTCTGGCCGCAGTCATAATTCGCTGCGATCGCTCGGCAGATTTGGCATTTGTATTGAGGTTGGCTCTGTTCCTCAAGGTGTTTTAAATGCAGATTTTTTTCTGAAAACTGAAGCCATAATTCATACAGTTTTAGATTATTTGGAACTGTATAACCAGGGAAAAGTCCGATTATTTTCAAATAATCTTATCTTCTACAAATACATAGAAGCAATTGATTATCCGAGAAACGAAGACGGAGCAATTCAAGCCATGATCCATCCTCAGCTTCAATTTAAAGATTATGAGGCTTTAAATCCGGGCGATCCTATGTTCTTAACATTTGATGGTCAAATAATCCCTTATGAAGCCAACTCAACTGCCTATCCTGTTTTTATTAATGAAGCAGCTTATTACGAGAAAGGTATTGCGATGTGTTTAACCGAAAAACAAATGATTACTGTTGAGTAATCCAAAATTAGGACTTACACAAAGAACTTTTAATCAATCATCCACTTTTTCTGTGGTTTATTCTATTACCTGTATCTTCGTCTTGACAATTTAACTTTTAACACTTTAAAGGAGTTACTAATGAACACTCAACACACAGAGCTTTATCAAAATATTCAAAGATTTTCTCTAGATGAGCCTGATGCCATTTTTTCGTTTACTCATCGATTAGCAAAAGACAACGGTTGGACAATTAAATACACCCAACGTGTTATTAACGAATACAAAAAGTTTGCCTTTCTTGCGGTTATCGCTGGGCATCCTATTAGTCCTTCTGCTCAAGTGGATCAAGTTTGGCATTTGCACTTAACCTACACTCACTCCTACTGGGATGAGTTTTGTGGCAAAATCTTACATAAATCATTGCATCATCATCCTAGTAGTGGCGGTTATAGCGAGCAGGAAAAGCATCGCAGGTGGTATAACGAAACGCTGACTAGCTATAAAAAAATATTTAATGAACTCCCACCAATTGATATTTGGCAGCCATCAAATATCCAATTCGATAAAAATGTTCAGTTCACACGAGTAAACACTCGTTGCTACTGGATTGTACCCAAACCATCTTTTACTTTTCTTCGATTGTCTGGGTTGAAAGCGATGCTAATTGCACTGTTATCATTTATGCTAGTCCTAGCAATGAGTAGCTTTTTCCCACTGATTGCTAATACTCATAACTATTCAAATTATTTGAATAGCTCTGAACTTGTGATGTCTCAGGTGGCTGAAAATACTCCACCTGCTGGCAATACACCAACATCTACCTTTGAGAATAATCAGACTACCTCGAACAAAGCTTCAGAGTGGTCTTGGTGGTGGCTTTTTTGGTTGCTAATATTAATTTCTGGTTTATCGGGCGGTGGTGGTAACAGTAATGGCGGTGACAATAATAATAATAATTGCAATACTTGTGCCGGCTGTGCTTAATAATTAACGAAAAGTCTCAGCAGTCTAACAAATATGTTGCAGTAAAGGCAATACCGTTTGGTTCACCCAAAATTCCAATTTTTGGAAGCCTACAAAATTAATGATTACGTTTCATTTTTGAAAAGAATATCAATAGATTTTAGATTTCAGATACAATCCAAAATCTAAAATCTAAAATTATTATGCAGCTTGCGGCTCAACCAGATTTTCTATTCCCTGAACCACGGTTGCCGATTCAATTTTGTCACCCGCCTTCAATTTATCCAAAACTTCTCTGCCTTCGGTGAGATAGCCGAAAACGGCATAACGACCATCCAAGAGGTTGCGTCCGGCGGGGGTGAGTTCTGGTTCAAAGAGGAAGAAGAAGAATTGCGAAGATCCACCATTCACTTCACTTTCAGGACGAGCCATTACCACTGCCCCAAAAGCAGAGAAAGGTAGAACTGGCATGTCAACGTAACGGCCAGCTTCTTCTAGTGTAATGCCATAAGTAGGTGCTTTATCGCCCTGAACTAAGACTTCTAAGGGAATAGCGCGATATTTGTCCGTGTTTGGATCAATGAAACCTACGTCTTTGCCAGCAGGATCTCCAGTTTGCAGAAAGTAAGATTCTTCAGAACGGGTAAATTCTAAGCTATTATAAAAACCCCTCTGTACCAAATCTACAAAATTACCAGCAGTGACAGGGGCACTATAACCATCTACTACAAGGGTCAAATCACCTTTGTTGGTTTTGATTTCTACAGTGGCACGACCTTTAAGTTGTGGCAGGTTGCTATATTCGGCAGGCACTTCAAAGGGGAATTTTTTCACCATTGACTCTTCTATCTGAGTCACAAGATTCAGAAGTTTGCCTCTCTCTTCTAGAATTTGTTCTTTATCTTTACTCTTCGCCAATTCTTCTAATTTACCCACCCCAGATTTCAACTCGGTAATCCAAGCTTCGGCTTGGGGTTGGCGTTCTGCGAGAACGCTTGTTAAGATTTGGGAGGGTTTATCGAGAATACGGGATGCTTTGCTGATGTCCTTGGAAATAGCACCCCACCGCCGATTAGCCCGGAGTTGGGCAGAGATGTCCTCTAAACTGGCTTGTAGTTGCCGTACAGGTTTGTTATCTATCGGGAGTGCATACCGCAACAAAGCCTTACCGTCGGTAATTGCATTGCCGGATGGCAGTGCGGCGCTACTGGAGGGAGTCCACCCAGCTGTAGTTATGCCTAAAAATATTGTTACCAGCAGTATTGCCATTAGGCTGTTCTTCAGCCAGGATTTTAATAAGTTAAGCATGGGATAACTCAAATGCAGCATTAGATTGTTGACTGGACGTAACCCATCAATAATCTTCCCACGTTAAGGGCGGAGGATAAATGACTAATGACTAATACTTCTCTACGAGAGGCTGCGCCAACGACTACGCTCAGTACAAGTGACAAATGATTAATGACTAATGACAAATGCCCAATGACGACCCTAGAAGGGTACAATAAATGCCGATTGTCTTCCAAAATTTGAAAGTTTCATGATCTCCAGTAACGACTTTCGACCCGGTGTTTCAATTGTATTAGATGGGTCTGTATGGCGAGTGCTTGAATTCCTACACGTCAAGCCAGGTAAAGGTTCTGCCTTTGTAAGAACCAAGCTGAGAAATGTCCAAAGTGGGAACGTGATGGAAAAAACGTTCCGAGCAGGGGAAACGTTGCCGCAAGCCACCTTAGAAAAAAGCACGATGCAGCATACCTATAAAGAGGGCGATGAGTTCGTCTTTATGGATATGGAAACCTACGAAGAAGGTAGATTGACCCGCGCACAAATTGGCGATCGCGTCAAATACCTGAAGGAAGGTATGGAAGCTGAAGTTATTAAGTGGGGCGACCAGGTACTGGGAGTAGAATTGCCTAAGTCTGTGGTTCTGGAAATTATCCAAACAGATCCAGGTTTAAAAGGTGACACTGCCACTGGTGGCTCAAAACCAGCAACTCTAGAAACTGGTGCAATTGTGATGGTTCCTTTGTTTATTTCCCAAGGAGAACGCATCAAAGTTGATACCCAAGAAGATAAGTATATCAGCAGGGAATAACTTTCATCTCTATGGAGATGCAAGTCCCGATTTAAATCCCTACATAGGGATTAAATCCCTGCCACACTTAAGATGCTAATTTATGGATAGGTCGAGGTAATAAAAACTGTGCCATTGGACTTTAATGAAATCCGCCAACTACTGGCAACTATCGCCCAAACAGATATTGCAGAAGTCACGCTCAAAAGCGATGATTTTGAACTAACAGTCCGTAAGGCTGTAAGCGTCAGCAATCAGATGTTGTCGGTAGGTCAAGCGACCTTCGGCGGTGTGGTAGGTTCGGGCTTGACATCGGGTTCATCTGGGGGAAACCAGGTGAACACAAGTCAGGTAACGGAGGTGTCCACATCTCGTGTGTTTGAGAATACTGGAACTAGCACACAATTGCAGTTGTCAGTAAATGCCCCCTCAACCATTGATCAAAGATTAGTAGAAGTGCCTTCCCCAATGGTGGGAACGTTTTATCGCGCTCCTGCACCTGGGGAAGTGGCATTTGTGGAAGTGGGCGATCGCGTCCGCAAGGGTCAAACAGTCTGTATCATTGAGGCGATGAAGCTGATGAATGAAATCGAAGCCGAAGTCTCTGGACAGGTGATGGAAATTCTTCTCCAAAATGGCGACGCTGTAGAATATGGTCAACCTTTGATGCGAATTAACCCTGATTAAGTATTAATCTATATATGAAATGAGTCATCCCAAATGAGTCATCGTTAAAACTTCAGTCCTTGCGGGTTAATCCTGATGAAACAAACGTTGCCTTTACCGCCAGAAGTGGTGCAACAAGTAGCTGATTACTTCAGTCTGTTAAGTGAGCCGATGCGCCTGCGGCTGCTCCACTTATTACGGGATGAAGAAAAATGCGTGCAAGAGTTGGTAGAGGCAACACAGACTTCTCAGGCAAATGTGTCAAAACACCTGAAGGTAATGTGGCAAGCAGGTATCCTTAGCCGCCGCAGTGAAGGAACTTGCGCCTATTACCGGGTGGAAGATGAAATGATTTTTGATTTGTGTAATCGGGTTTGCGATCGCCTTGCCACAAGGTTAGAACAGCAAGCCCGTAATTTTCGTGTGTTAAATAGCAAACGGTAAGCTTCATAAGAGTTATGAGTTATGAGTTATGAGTTAAAACTCCTCACTCCTGTACAGACGCGATTAATCGCGTCTCTTCTAACTCCTAACTTTTTTAAAGCGGATAATTTTTCTGAAAGCTTTCACGAGTTAGCGGTTGTTGTAACTCTACACCTTCACCACCCAAAACATCCAATGGTTTGCCGTTCACGTCAATATACACCTTGGCTTTGGGATTTAAAGTTGTCGCAGTATAAACAACTTGTCCCACGCGACCCATCATTGATGTGCTACCACCACCACTGGTAAAATCTTCAGATAAATTAACGTGAACTTCGTCATTTTCCGCCTTCAGCCCCAAAAGTTTGGTTCCTTTGGGGATGGTTGTGGAATCTGTCCCTTCTGTTGGGCCTGCTAACAAACTTTGGAAAGCTGCTTCTAATGGCTGGTTGGGTCGTATAGAAGCGACTCTAACAGGCTGGGGGACTAAAGTAACATTTTTGTCTGTTGGTTTTAGCCAATAAACGTTAGGGGTTTGCTCATTAGCTGGCTGCCTAGTTAATGGCTGTGTTGGCTGTTCGATGCGCCCAGAGGGATTTGGTGGTGTAGGTGTATTGCTGGAGTGTGTAGTAAACCAAGCCACACCGCCACCCACCGCTACAACCACTGCTGAGACGGCTGCAATTGCGCCTGAAGAAATCCGATTAGATCCTTGTTGGTCTTTCATGTTCAAAACCTTCCTGACTGAGGGCTGATATGGTAGTTATGTGAGGAGCAGCCTGGTTAAGGACGATACTTATAACTGAAGAGTTTCCCACTACCTGGAGGAGACTTTTTGCCTCAAAAGGCGATTATTTTAATTCTGCAAGTCCCTAATACAATTTTAGAATTTCTATTTCTAATCCGTCACCTGCCAAATTATGTAAATATCATTCTTTTTGGAGATGATTGAAGATTAAATTTACAACGCAGAGGAACGCTGAGTAAAACGCAGAGGAACGCAAAGTAAAGTATTGATTCCTCTGCGTAAATTTTGTGTTTAATTTTTTACCTGAGTGGCGGCGGTAATCCACTGTTTGAGTGTGGTTGTAACTTCCTCAATGACAATTTCTTGAGAGTTGCGGGTTGCTCTTTCTACAACTTCGACTTTGCCATTAGCGATCGCTCGTCCGGTTACAATCCTGTAAGGGATGCCAATCAAGTCAGCATCTTTAAATTTCACTCCAGCCCTTTCGTCGCGGTCATCTAGTATGGTTTCAATTCCCGCTTGATTGAGTTCTGTGTAAAGTTTTTGGGCGATTTCGACTTGTTGAGCATCCTTAATGTTAGGAATTGTGACGATCGCGTGATAGGGTGCGATCGCAACTGGCCAAATAATCCCATCTTTATCATAAGATTGCTCTACGGCAGCTTGGGCTAACCGCGATACGCCGACACCAAAACAACCCATAAATAGGGGCTTTTCTTCACCCTGTTCATTGGTATAAGTTGCTCCCATCGCTTGGGAATATTTAGTGCCTAATTGGAAGATGTGACCTGCTTCAATTCCACGGGCGCTTGCAAGAGTTTGTTCTGGGTTATGGATGGCGCGATCGCCTGGTCTTGACTTACGAATATCTACTACTCGCCTTGGTAACTTAAATTGCTCACCCCAATTAGCACCAACTACGTGATAACCAGCTTCACTCGCACCTGTAACAAAGTTTTTTAAATCAACGGCTGTTTGATCCACCAAGCGCAAAAATTTGGGATGAATCTGTTTATTGGCGGTAATATACTCATCTGCGATGTCTGGCGCAATGTAGCCTAAAGGTAGAGATTTAGCTGTCCATGCTTCCTGGGCTTCTAAATTTGGTACATTCAAACTAATAATAGTTTTAGCACCATACTCAGGAGCTAATTTGGTCAATTCATTTTGCAACTTGACTTCATTAACTTCCTGATCGCCTCGGATGTTCACCAGAACCAACACCGTTATACCATTATCATAAACTGTCTGATAAAGGACATTTTTCACTAATTGAGTAGAAGAACAGTTGAGGAGTTGACAGACCTTTTCAATCGTCTCTGTTCCAGGTGTATCGCGTTTTTCGTAGGTTGTAAACCGTGAGGTTTCGGCGTCAATTGGTAAAGAAACAGCTTTTTCTACGTTAGCGGCGTATTTACCATCCTCAGTGTAGAGAACTTCATCTTCACCAGCTTCCGCCAAAATCATAAATTCTGTGGAACCAGAACCACCAATTGCACCAGAATCAGCTTCTACTGCCCGAAAAGCTAAACCAGAACGTCGCAGGATATTGCTGTAGGCTTTATACATATCCTGGTAAGTTTCTTTGAGGCTGGCTTCATCGGTATGGAACGAGTAACCGTCTTTCATGATAAACTCTCTTCCGCGCATCAAACCAAAGCGGGGACGAATTTCATCGCGGAATTTGGTTTGAATTTGGTAGAGGTGCAGTGGTAGCTGGCGATAAGAGCGAATCATATCACGAGCGATCGCTGTGATTACTTCTTCATGAGTTGGGCCTAATCCTAATTGTTGCTCACGGCGGTCAATCAGGGAAAACATAATCCCTTCAGCTTTGGTGTAAGTGTCCCAGCGTCCCGATTCCTTCCATAAATCCGCAGGTTGTAATTGCGGTAGGAGACATTCTTGTGCGCCTGTAGCGTTCATTTCTTCCCGCACAATCTGGGAAACTTTTTGCAATACCCGCCACATTAGCGGCAGATAAGCATAGATACCACTACCGATGCGACGAATGTAGCCTGCACGGAGTAATAATTTATGGCTGGGAATCTCAGCATCAGCCGGATCATCCCGGAGTGTAACGAATAACATTTGTGACAGTCGCATCGTTTATAGCCTTTCTTTGATCACTAATTTCTATGTCAACTAAAGTATGAAGTATTAAGGATGAAGTACAAAGTACACAGCGTTATTTATTTTTCATTTTTACTTATAGCCTTCCGCTTTTTTTGATCGCAACTTTAGGAGAAAACTACCTTGGCAGATGTAATTTATCAAGCACAGCCACCCTTAGAATTTATTCCTCCGGCGTTTAACCCCTTATTTCTGCGATTTGTCCATCTGTTGCTACCCAGTTGGATAAATTGGCAAACACCTATTACCCAAATTGAAGCAGACAACGTAGAGGTGCTGGTGGATCTCTATCGCCAGTTTCAGGAGGGTAAGATCCGTTTTATGCTGGCATTTCGCCATCCTAAAACAGACGATCCATTTTGTTTGACCTACTTGCTGTCTCAACTTGTACCGAAAGTAGCGCGATCGCAAGGTACAATGCTACAACTTCCGATTCACGCTCATTTTATCTACGATCGCGGCATTCCTCTATGGGCAGGTTCCTACGTCGGCTGGATTGCTTCTCGTTTAGGTGGGACTCCGATTCAGCGAAGTAAGGCTGACTGGACGGGGTTACGTTCGGCGCGTGACTTGTTCGCCAATGGTCAATTTCCGATGGCAGCTGCGCCAGAGGGTGCTACCAATGGTTTATCGGAGAATATCAGCCCTCTAGAACCTGGTATCGCCCAATTAGGCTTCTGGTGTGCTGAAGATTTGCACAAAGCTGGACGCCCCGAACAGGTTCTAATTGTACCAGTTGGGATTAAATATAGTTACGTTGATGCTCCTTGGGATGCGATCGCAAATCTTTTAAGCGAATTGGAAGCGGCTAGTGGTTTACCTGTGAATCCATCAGAACATGCTTCTATAGAGTCGCTTTATCCTCGATTGTTAACTTTGGCAGAACATTTACTTTCGTTGATGGAAAAATTTTACACGCGGTTTTATCATCTAAAGCTACCAGATATAAAAACAGTAGTAGGAGAAATTGAAGATAGAAATGAAGCGTTAGCAGTTCGTTTACAAGCCTTATTGAATGCAGCGTTACTAATATCAGAACAGCATTTTGATTTGCAGTCAAAAGGTACTTTGAGTGATCGATGTCGGCGGGTAGAACAAGCTGGGTGGAATTATATATTTAGAGAAGATTTTAAGGATGTAAAAGGAGTCTCTGCTGTTGAAAGAGCTTTAGGCGATCGCGTTGCAGAAGAAGCGAATGCGCGGATGTGGCACATGCGTTTAGTAGAAAGTTTTGTGGCAATTTCTGGTAATTATATTCGTGAAAATCCAACAGCAGAAAGGTTCGCTGAGACGACTTTAATTTTATGGCAAATGATTTCTAAAATAAAAGGCAATAAAACTTTGCAGCGTCCACAATTGGGTAAACAAAAAGTCAAAATTACTGTGGGTGAACCCATATCTATTTCTGAGCGTTACCCAGTGTATAAGGAAAATCGTTTGGCTGCTAGACAAGCTGTTGCTGATGTGACAAATGATTTGCAACACGCATTAGAAGGTTTAATTTGAAAAGGAAGACGAAAAGCAAAGACACAATTAATTTATTGCGTCTCTACTTAGTCTATATAAATTAAATATTTTATTCAAAAGAAAATTACTCAGGCAATTCGCCAAAGCGTTCGCGGTAACGCTGTAACATCTGTTCTGCTAATTCGCGTTGCTGTCGTTCCTGTTGAGCACGAAGACTTTCCTGTTCAGCACGAATACTTTCCTGTTCAGCACGAATACTTGCTTGTTCTGCAAGTTCTTCAGGAGTTGGAAATCTATTACCTTGCTCATCAAACCAGTATAGCCACTCACGCTGCCATCCTTCATGGATACCTTGACTTCTACCAATTCCCAAGCCTATTTCAGGTATCCATGCGGGTTCACTAAGCTGGCGCACATATTTACCTTTTTCTAGCCGATAAACTTCAAAAGGTTCATGCTTATCACGCTGATTATTATCAGCGTTGTAAGTAACATAATACAACACACCTAATTCGGTATAAGCAGCCATTTTTTTGTCGTATTCTCCCCCATACGTTTGTGAAACAACTTCCAACACCAATGTAGGAGAAACGTTATTTTCTTCTAACAAAACATAGCTTAAGCGTCCCTTGGGATCATTCTTGCGGCGTGTTACTCCTATGCTTAAAAAGCCATCAGGAATTATGGGAGTTCGCCGAATTTAACCTGTGCGGTCATAAATTCCCATATCAACACCAAAAAACCAGTCCCATCGATCTTGCCAAATTAAAGCTAAGATTGCTTTTAATAAGTTGGGAATCAGGTTTTGTAGTTCATTATCCACAGGGGTATCGTCGGAGCAAGGTAATTCTTCTGAGGAAGGAAGATACTCAGGTTTATTGTAGTCTAGCATGACAATTTCTAGAGAAAATCTATTAATAAACGTCCGCTAACTTCACATTAAAAGAATACTAGTATCAGCGGTAAATAGCAAGAATACTTACTTATATTAAGATAATATAGCATGTACACTCGCTATAATAAGCTTCACATAAAAATGCTATCAATTGATTATGAACAATATTACTATATCTAAATCTAATCTTGATGATCACATCAAATCTCGTCTACAAAAACGAGCCGAAAAACATGGTCGTTCTCTAGAAGAAGCTAGAGAAATTCTTCGTATGGCTTTAAGAGAAAATCATCAACAGCCCTTAAACCTAGCTACTATGCTTGAGGAGCGTTTTGCGAATTTGGGAGACTTTGAATTACTGGAAATTCCTAGAGAACCTAGTCGGAGTGGATCAACACTTTTCATGCATTAACCTGGAAATACTTTAGATAAATCCAGAACTAAATCAGGAAAATATGGCACATTCACTGATTCATTTGGCAGATAAATCAACTTACGGCGATAACCATATTTCCCTTGTAAATCTTTATAAGGTTCGCTGTAAGATTCTAGGTAGTTATCTACTAAATTAAATATCCAATAGTCGGAAATACCAGCTTCTGCATAAATAGATAATTTTACATTTTGGTCATATTTCAAAGTGGAATTAGAAATTTCAATTACTAGCAATACATCAGATGGGCTAGGATGAGCTTCTAAATAGTCATCAGGACGATTTCGCACAATGACTAGATCGGGTTCTGGTTCGCTATCATCAGGTATAATGATTGGTTCTTGTCCTCGAAGAATCGCCTCTTCTACAACCAACTTGAATAACTCCCGATATAAGCGGGTGCTGCAAACAGAATGTGGTGTACCTTTTGCTGCCATCTGGATTATTTCACCCTTAATTAGCTCAAATCGGTCATTCTCCTGAAAGAAGCCAAGTTCAGCTAGACGGTGATATTCAGCTATAGTAAAGCGTTTAGCAGTGGTAAGGCTCATAACAACTACGAGAATGCAGAGTTATTTTTATTTTAATATAGCTGTAGCTGATTAAACTCCACCGATAGAAGTTGATAAGATATCTTGATCTTCTTCTTTATCAGGTTCTGTAACTGTTTCTATACTTACACCCTTCCAAGGGAAGTTAAAATCTGGCTGAATATTTTTGAGTTCATTAATGGATTTTAAAAAGAAATCTTTAATAGCAGATAATTAGTTTTCTTGAGATAAAAACTCTTGTAAGCTTTTTCGATAAAAAATAGCTGACCAATCTGGCAAGATAGTTAAATTCTGGGGAGTCCATATATTAGGCTGATCGTTAATTATTTTGTGCATGGATTCAATAATTTTTGGGCGTTCTACAAAATTAGGGGAGACCTCTAAACATATACCTAGATATGGATATTCCGTTAAATTATCTGGATTTAAATTAAAATATCCAAGACCACACCAAAAATTATCGCCTGAAAACTTAGTATAGATAATATATCTACTGTGCCATCTCCATTGAGTCATACTTGTACTTGCTATTGGCTTGATCAAACCTCCAAAAGCTAGCTTGAATTCGTGCTGTACTTCATCATTAAGAGTTGATTCCATGAGATGGAGAGTTTTGTTAAAATTCATCATTGTCAATAAGTCAACTGATGAAAATTGATTATTTTGAGACATTCTGTTATTCTTCATTAAAATTAATATTTCTTGGGCTAAGATATCAAATGCGCGTTCTTTTAAAAAGCTATAAAACTGATACCACCTGAGTTGAAAAAAATTTACTTTGGGTGATAAAGCAAGGCAATATTTTTTTGTTTCTTCTTTTGGGTCATAATCACGGGTAATGTAAATTAAAATTCGGTGTTTGACATTTGGTAAATTACTTAAAATATCAGCCAAAAGTGTTGAATGTTAAGAAAAATCCGATAAAAACAGCCCAAAATATGTTAAA
>JAHCSU010000476.1 GCA_023522315.1 Nostoc sp. CCCryo 231-06 | reverse complement strand
TGCGGCACTCCCCCGTGATTACAGAAGCCCAAACTGTACTTGGTACTCCAAGTCACTGTGGGTAGTTCACTTCCCTTGCAACGGTGCATTCAACACTTTCTCAATGCGATCGCGTGTTTCTAGGATATGCGCTTTGGTATATTCATCATCTGAATTAACCCCCTTAAGTTTTTCATCTAGTTGCTTGAGTTTATACCACGCCAGAGTCCGGGCATCTTCTGGGACATATTCTTTTCGCAACACCATACCAGTCAAAATGTCCAGATATTCCCGTTGCAAGCCTCGCCGCAAACTGGCAATTTTCATTGGTTGACCTTTTGGTTTGATTACTTCTGTCCAGATACCTGATTGCAAAGTGTCAAATAGCTCAGGCAGAGTCAGTGCATTTCCTGACTTCGTTTTCAGTTCAATATCCTTGAGGCGAGAGAGGCGATCGCCTGAGAATAAATCCCGCAACACAGAACCCTGCATGAACAGCACCAAGTCATGAATTGGAAAATCCAAACGACCAACTTGCGGAGAACTACCCCAATGTCGCCAACGGGAAGGTGCTAATTTATTCAGTAATTCTGGTGAAAAGCTGAGAGCATCTTCTGCAAATACATACTTTTGCAGTGTCTCTAAAGCCTGTCGTTGTTCTTCAACTGGTACTGGTTCAAATGGTAATCGGTGTTGGCTAACTCCAGAGGGTATTTTGCTGGGGTGGATGCGATAGAAAGACTGTCCGCCAATATATTTTGTCGTGTAATATATTTGCTGAAAATAGTTACCCAATACTGTGCTAAAACGTTCGCTCACATCGCTGTAACTATCACCATCCATTGGATAACGCTTATCGAGACGTTCCCACATCACCCGCGAATTATTCAACTGCCACTGGGAATAAAGCAGGACATTGCCGCTGTTATCCCAAGCATCAGCAGTTGGGTCAAGGTCATACACATCTTCATCTGTGGAATAACTCAACTCTGGCTTATAGGATTGTGCAGCAATTTCTTGCAAAATTGGCTTTTCTGCTATGGGAGTTGATGTTTGAATTGGTATGTAGCCATACTTAATCGCCCATTCATCATAAGGCCCCACCATACTGGGAAAATAATCTCCCTGTTTTGTCCCTTGAGGGGCAATATTTGGGGGAATATAATCCATCACTGAAGTTGTTAGACCTTTAGTTTTGGTAATTTCCGTATTATTCATCTCACCTGGTGGTAGCAGCGTACTACCACGAAAGTTATGGCGTAAACCAAGAGTATGCCCAACTTCGTGAGCGATGATTAAACGTAAATATTGATTGATATATTCTTTCACCTGGTCTGGAGTGGCCATGGTATCTGGCAGCAGTGACATTGCCAGTGAACCAAAGGCAAACTGGTTAGCAGCTTCCATCCCGTAGCATAAATCGTACTCGCCTGCCATTTTCGATAAACTGCTCAACAACCTCTGTTGCCCTTGCACCTGCTGGGGTATACCATTGTTTTTTGCATCTAAACCATTGGCACAAAGTAGACGATTTTGCATCAAAGCTGATAGGGTAGTGCGATTTTCAGTTTGGCTAGGTTGGACAATTTTGCGATACTCACCCTTAAGTGCCCGCACAAAGCTACCATCTACAAGAATATCTGCATCCAAAATTTCCCCAGTCAAGGGGTTAACGCGGGATGGCCCCATTGCAAAATAACCATCGACTGTGTTGATCCAGCGAATCGTGTTGTAGCGAATATCTGCTGGGTCCCACGTTGCATCATCCGGCATTTGGCGAACTTCAATTGCATCCTTGAATCCAGCTTTGAGAAAGGCTTTGTTCCACATTAAAACGCCTTCTTTGATAGCATCGCGGTACTCTAAGGGCACAGCGTTATCAATCCAAAAGACAATCGGTTTTTTGGGTGGAGAAATTACTGCTTTTGGGTCTTGTTTTTCCAAATTCCAGCGATTGACGTAGCGGACAAAAGAATCGCCGCGATCGTCTTTGGATAAATCTTGATAGGCGGTGATGAAATAACCGATGCGATCGTCAGCAAGGCGCGGGCGATAATCTTTATCAGGTAGTTGAGAGAGACTGTAGTGGACGCGCAAGGTATAACCACGGTTGTCAGCTAGCGACGCAAAGCTTGCCACTTCACTGTCACTGCCACTGCTACCGGAGAAATTTAAAACTGACTCAATTTCTAAGTTTTGGGGAAAAGCTTTGGCAGTACCAAAATAAGATTGGTCTGTGGTTGCTGGGACTCCTAAACTTGCAGATAATCCAGCTAAATCTGTCAGTAGCAAATCTCCTAAGTCGATAAGAAGAGTTTTGCGTTCTGGATGAATGCTTTTAAGAGAAATGCTGTAGAGAACAGAATCACTAAAAGACCGGACTAGCGATCGCACCTGGGGATCTCCGTCACGAGTGCGAAAATTAACATTGCGGATCACAAAGTTTAATTTATCATCCACTCGTTGGAAATAAAACAAAAAATCTTGCAGAGGCATACCACTGTAAATACCCCGTTCACCAATACCCGATTCCAAGGTTGCTGTAGCTAGGTAATTTTTATTTAGTTGCTCTGGCTTAATTTCTAAATAAACTTTATTCTTTTCTTTATTACGATAAAGAGTGAACAATCCCCCTGACTTTTGAGTGTCTTTGATTACTTCGTCAAACGGCTCTAAATCATCCTTTGTTGTTGGTGTTTTGCTAGGAGTTTTAGGCTTTTCTGCGGGTTTTGCAACTTGCAAGAATGGTTGCTGTCCTGCTTTTTTAAGGTCTTTTACTACCCAAATAAATGGTTGAGGCTGTGCGTGTTTATTTTGATTAACCACCCAAACTTGCCCTGACGGTAGCCTCTTTTTCTGAGTAATATTGATGTTATTTAGCGATAATGCTGAGGTTTTAGTTGAAGAAGTTTCTGTCGTTAACTGACTATTGGATTTCTCTCCACTTCTAGCTGTAACTACGGCTTCTAGAATCCGTACAGCCTTCTGGTTCGCTGACAATGTATCAATGTTAACAGACGGTGACTTAGCGCTAGCCGTTGCTATTCCTAAAAACAAACCATGTAACAAAATCATATAAAAAGTTAATCTGTTCTTCATCCCCTGTATCCCCGATAGTTATTTCGTAGTGAATTTTTAACTTTTGCAAAGCTATGTAGCCTGCTTTTTGTCGATTCTCTTAGATGCTTTAGATCAAGCAGTAAAGTTAGACTTCAATTTTAGTTGCCATTTTTCCGCAATGTTCACGCTATTGTACAGTAGGATTTTTCCTAACAATTGCAACTCTCACAAACAGTAAGTATTATTTTTACATAAAACTAGTAAATATTGTGGGAAAAGAGCATAGCAAATTAGCCAAAGGCGGAAAATTACTTGATTTTTGAAATAATTTTTATGATGACACTTTATTTGATCAAAAGAAGGAGCTTGAGGTTACTACCGGTTAGCGAGAAGCCGCCCTCCAGGAACACCACGAAGTTGGTGTAACCCATCGGAGATATCGCCAACGCATGAGATTTTTCGTGTAGTATTTATTGATACTATTAATTTTTTGGCAATGGCAAGCAAACTAGCATAGATAAATTTTTAATTCAGAATTCTCAAAACAGTAATTCAAATGTAACAACGGACACAGAAATGTCAACATATTTATCTCAAGTTTGGCAACTGCTGAGAAATTATGTGAGGGATATAAGGTTAGAAGAGATGCCAAAAACCACATCTGTAAAAACCGAAGCAGTTTCACCTCTAGGAAAAACTATTAAAGAACCTTATAAAAGCGTTAAATTTGCTCAAGATAATTTACAGGAAGATTTATGGTCTAAAAGACTGCAAGAAAGCTTAGAAAAATGGACGATACCAAAGAGCGGTTTGACTTCTAAGATAGGTGATCAGACATCAGGCACACTACCTTCTGGGTTCTCCTTTAGAATGGGCGATCGCCAGATGCATGAAGAGATTTATGATTTACTGGGCAATGGGGCGCTGAAACCAGAAATAGTCAACCAACTAATGGAATTGGTTGTGACTGGTAAAAAATATCGCCCAGAACTGCTTTTTTGGCGGCTAGAAGATTTTTATCGTCGCTGGTGTCAGGGAGAATTTATCGATGGGACACCAGATGATAACCTACCTCAGAAAACAATGTTAAAGCTAGCGGTGCAAAATATTGCGATCGGGCTGAGACAGGTTGACATATATACAGGGCTAAACGTACTAATTTTACTGTTAGAGTTACACCGCTACGCCCAAGAGCGAGATGAACTCAAACAAAAAATCACCTTCTATCCATCTGCTCAACCAGACACAGACAATTTTTTTACATCCCAACTGCTGCGGATCATCAACTATAGCGATGCCCTGGAAATTGGCAATTTTAGTAGTATAGTCGGGCAATTTCTCAAAGGCGGCAACTTTAAGGGTGCTTACCTGGGCGATGCCAACCTCACCGGGGCAGACTTTAGGGGTGCTGAGCTAAGCCTTGCTTATCTCGGCGATGCCAACTTAACTGGCGTAAACTTTAGCGGTGCTAACCTTAGCGGTGCTAACCTGGGCGATGCCAACCTGAGTGGTGCAAACCTGAGTGGTGCAAACCTCAGTGGTGCTGACCTCGGCAGCACCAACCTGAGTGGGGCAAACCTTAGCTGTGCCAACCTTAGCCGCGCCGACCTCAACCGCGCTGACCTTAGCAACACCAACCTCAACCGCGCCAACCTCAACCGCGCCGACCTCAACCGCGCCGACCTCAGCAGCACTAACTTTAGCCATGCCGACCTAAGTAACGCCATCCTTTTCGGTGCGAATCTGAGTGAAGCCAACCTCAGCAGCACCAACCTTAACCATGCCGACCTCTGTCGTGCCGACCTTAGTGGTGCTGATTTGAGTCACGCCATCCTCAACGGTACTAACCTCAGTGACACAATTCTTTTCAGCACCAACCTTAGTGATGCCATCCTCATCGCCGCTGATCTCAGCTATGCCAAACTCAATGGTGCCAAGCTTAACAACGCTAGACTTAACGGTGCAATGTTCTTAGGCGCCGACCTCAGTGGTGTAGACCTGAGTCGGGTAATCCTCAACGAAGCAGACCTCAGTGGAGTGATTCTCAGCCAAGCCGACCTAAGTGGTGCTGACCTCACCGACGCTATCCTTTTCGGTACAGATTTCAGCTATGCCAACCTTAACAGCGCTAACCTCAGTGGCAGTAACCTCAGTGGTGCTATTCTCAATGGCGCGGATCTCAGCCACAGTAACCTAAGTTACGCCATTCTGGGCGGTGCTGACCTCAGCGACGCCAATATGGAAAAAATGACCTGGGTAAAAAGCAGCAGTGGGAAGATGTGCGGGGATTAGAGACAGCAGTTAATGTGCCGGAGGCGTTGAAGGAAGAACTGGGATTGAATTGAGGGGAAGAAAAGGGGAAAAGCCAAGCTCTGAACACGACTTTTCGAGTTCCGAACACCAACTTTCGAGTTCCGAACACCAACTTTCGAGTTCCGAACACGACTTTTCGAGTTCCGAACACGACTTTTCGAGTTCCAAACACGACTTTCCGAGTTCTGAATACCAACTTCCGAGTTCCAAACACGACTTTCCGAGTTCTGAACACCAACTTCCGAGTTCTAATCTCAAAAGATGGGAATTTCAGATGAAGTAATGACTAATACTACCTCAAAGCCAGTTCTGAGTATCCTAACTGTAGATAAGAGGGCTATATCTCCCTTGCTAGAGTGTGAGTAGTTCACGTAAAATATAGTGCTATTGTTGCGGCAGTTCTCATGACCTCATCTGCGTCGTTTGACACATTAGAGTCTTTACAGGCGGATATCGCTGAATTGATTACTCGCTTACCGACATTAAAAAATCGGCAATTTATTCAGCAAGCACTTGCTACTATTGTTCGTCTAGCTGATACCGAAATTGAGCGTCTCGATTGGAAAATTTTGTCGGCTGCATTAGCAGATATGGAGCGCGGTTTCCAGCTTTTCTATGATTACCGACACGTTCGCAAAGTCACCATCTTTGGTTCTGCTCGTCTAGCGCCAGATACGCCAGAGTACCAAATGGCCCTTGAGTTTGCTCGCGTTGTGTCTCAATTAGGATTTATGGTGATGACCGGCGGTGGCGGTGGGATCATGCAGGCGGGTCACGAAGGGGCTGGGCGAGAGAATTCCTTTGGATTAAACATTCAGTTACCCTTTGAGCAGGAAGCGAACCCGTTTATAGAAGGTGATCCTAAGCTGATTCACTTCAAATATTTCTTTACCCGCAAGCTGTTTCTCCTCAAAGAAAGTGATGCTGTAGCCTTGTTTCCTGGAGGTTTCGGCACTCAAGATGAAGCTTTTGAATGTATGACATTAAGCCAGACTGGTAAATTTGGCCCAGTACCTCTAGTTTTAATCGATCACCCTGGTGGTGATTACTGGCGGTCTTGGAGCGAATACATTGATAAGCAACTAGTACAAAATGGTCTTGTCAGTCCTGAAGACCCCAGCCTTTACACGGTGACAGACAACTTGGATGTGGCTTGTGATGCTATTACTCGTTTTTACCAGGTTTATCACTCCTGTCGATATGTAGCTAATAAATTAGTCATCCGCCTCAAGACAGATATATCAGACGCTCAGGTAGAGCAACTCAATGCTGATTTTAGCCACATTATTATTCAAGGACGGATTGAAAAAAGTCAGGCATTACCTCAAGAAGCAGAAGATGAAACTGTTGGACTACCCCGCCTCGTTTTGTACTTCAATCAACGCGACTTGGGGCGCTTGTATCAGATGATTGCCACAATTAACCGGATGGGTACTCCTTCAGCAGAGGATGCAGCGCATCCAGAAAGAAAGTAGGGTTTAGGGGTGGATTTTTCCACCCGCACCCCAATACTTTTGACAGGCTTCACAGGCTTCTATTGCCAGTTGGAGAGACGCGATAAATCGCCGTCTCTACAGAAAATCTATTCGTCAATTATTTCTTGACAGACTACTAGGCTCTATGAAAATGGATGATAACACAGGCGATCGCAACAAACTTCCAACCATCTCTAATAGCTAATCTAATTTCCACCCGAAGCCTCCTCGATGGTAGAAATTTTCACCGCATACAGCACTTCCGCCTGCTATGAGGTACGCACACAGTCTCAAAAGTTAGGATAGGAAAGGGATATGGGTAAAATTGTGCTTCATAATAGCCGGAAGTGCTGTAATTGATGATATCTTGTCCAGTCTTGACATTTTTTGCTTCACCATTATTCAGAGCGACAATATAAGGGTCGCCATTAATTACGGCAACAATGGGGCCACCGGAAGAACCACCAGCAGTGGCGCAATCATGTAATAAAAAACCATCTTCCTCTCTGACAATACTGCATCCTGCCTGATAACTTGCCGTCCATCCCCGCCCGGCACTGAAATATTTTTGATAATTGTCGTTAGGGAAATCTCCAGAATAACCCACGAAAAAGAAAGCTTTTTGCTTGCTAACAAGCGTAGTAGAAGGTATCGATTTCCATCCCAAATAACCGTATTTGCGACCTAGAGGCTGGTTAATTTTCAGAATTGCCCAATCATTAGGACTAAGCTCTTTGCTTTCCTTGAAATCTGTTCCATAATAAACTTCGTTGGCTTCCGCTTTGTCTTGGTAATTGCCATCGATTACGTTAGGCAGAAACTGGATTTTTGTGCTTAATTTGCCAGTTTTTGGGTCAATAGCACAGTGAGCATTAGTTAAAACCAGATTAGCAGAAATTAATGTTCCCGTGCAGTAATAACCACTGCCATCGGCTGTAGTTCCTTTGATTCGACCAATTGCCGACCAAGGATATTTTTGGCTCAACATCGGGGTACGGTTATCTATTCCTGTAGGAATGCCTCTAGAGTCGCTTTCGTCAGGTTTGGCAGTCCGTTCCAAACCAGAAGGGATAAAAGGTTTGCCATCACCTTCTAGCTTGAGTTGTTGGGAACTGATGAATTTGGGTGTAATACTTTGCTGTGGTTTTACCTGTGTTTGTGCTTGAACTGATGACCAATAACTAAAAGTTGTGACAATCAGAAATCCGGTCAACAAGAGGGCAAAAAATCTTTTATTCATTGCTACTAACACTCCGTAATATTGAATATTTGAACTGATATCATGTCCGCTTCATTACTTATGAAACCTGAAGAACCCCACCCCGCCAAAACTGCGTTTTGTCTCCCCTCCCCGCCGGCGGGGAGGGGATTAAGCAGGGTGGTTTCATACAAGCAGAGAAAAACTAAAACTGAGTTTCAAAGCCTCTCGACCTTTCGGGGAGAGGTTTGGAGAGGGGTAAAAAGCCATGTCACAAAACGAGAATCAAGACTTATGTATTTTTCTTTCTTCGTATGAAACCATCCTGCCGGCTCTTCAAATCTCGTTTCCAGCCTCTGGCTGGAAATGCTGCTCAATTGCGGCTCTGCCGCCAACAAGGGAGGCGGAGCCTCTAGAACGGCATTCCCAAGTCGGAGACTGGGAACGAGACAATCTAAAATCTGGTTCTAGGCAGGTTTTGACGCTAAGTTGACACCAATAGCTACTCCCGCGCTCATCTCCACTCACCTTGCAACGTGAAAGCCGCCCAATAGTATGGGTTTCGCCACTTTTCTTGCTGCCACAGTTTGAGTTGTGCTTCACGCAGGGAAGTTATGGGAGATGCTTTTTGCTGCAACATCGCTGTGTAAAACTGGGGCATCAATTTTGATGTTGCGGTGTCATTGACTTGCCACAAAGACACCACAGCACTTTTTGCCCCTGCATACATCAATTCTCGTGTCAACCCTACCAATCCTTCACCTTGGACATCCTTACCTAAACCCGTTTCGCAAGCACTCAGCACAACTAAATCTGCACCCAAATCCAAGTTAAAAATGTCACGCAGCCGTAAGATACTTGGGTTATTAAGTTTGCCTTCTTTATTTATCTGAGAAAGTAGGATTCCTGACGATTCTGGGTTGATCGGGTCAGCAAAACCGTGAGTTGCAAAGAGGATGAATCGATATTGTTTGAGTTTTGGACTGGTTGCCAGATTGTAATTGGCATCAAAATCAAAAGCATATAAGCTTTCCGAGGGTGGTACAAGTTTTAATATTTGTTCGGCTTCTGTGCGCGTACCCAGTAGCCGTCCCCATCCTGCACGGTTAAGATTTCTCGCGGATTGTTTGAGGCTAGACTGTTCGAGGTTGAGTTCGGTGCCTAGAGAAGGGGGTTTACCTGTGAATCGCTGGTCATTAGCCTCAAATACAGGGTCAGCAAGAACAGCTAGGGTTTTGGGTGCAGGTTGGCGTTTGTTCAAGTCTTCCCTGTGGGTGGCGATCGCAGTGACGGAGGGTAGATTTACAATTTCGTGGTTAACTAGAAGGGGTTGATAATTAGATTTCCCCGCCTGGGGCGACTTTTCAAGCTGAGAGATTTGATTTGGTTCTGATAATGCTGTAAAGGGAATTTCTTCCAATGCACCATCTGCAACAATTACCAAACGCTTTTTCCCCAACTTTCCTGAAACGGGCGCAAGGATAAGCTGGCTAAGTTCAGTCGCAGCTTGGGTAATTTCTTGAAAATCTTTGGCTTTTTGCTCTGCGGGTAACTTCTGGCAGTCTATACCTGGTCTTTGACATTTTCTTAATACTTTCTTGAATTTTTCTGCTGATGTTTCTATAGCTTCGCCTCTAGGGAGTTCGTAGCTATTGATGGAATTGGGAGTGACAGCCCAAAGATAGCTGCGTTCTTCACCCAAGGAATATTGCAAAAGCAGAGTATCTGAATCGAGTTGTTGCTCAATTTGAGCTAATTCCAGAGGTTCAGGATATTTCAGTGCTGCATATTTTGGGCTACTTGTACGGATTTTGGTTTGCAGTTCTCGGTATTGGCTAGAGAGGTCGGCAATTTCTTTTTCCAGCTTTTGGATTGCGGTTGTGGGTGCTGTTTTATTCAGTAACTCTTGACGCAGTTTATCTCTAGCATCAAGTTGCTGCTGCAAGTTTTGTTCTTCTGCCAGTAGTTGCGGGTCAATGCCTTTACGGATTTTAGCATTGGCTTCTGTTAATAGTTCTAATAAAACCCTGGCACGCGATCGCTCACTAATATGCAGTGCCAAAGCGTCGTATCCTTTTGATGGGTCTTTTTTGTGCAACTGCATCAGCAAGTCGATGTAGAACTGATAGTAACCCTGTACCGTGGCAAAATAGGAAGTACGCAGTTCTTGACTGTCAATTTTGGTGCGTAAATCTTCAACGATTTCAATAGCTGCTTGAATATGTGTTTGGGCTTGTTGGAGGTTGCCGCGATCGCGTTCTAGTTGAGCCATGTTAAAAAGGGTAGTGGCTTCCCCTTCCCTGCCCCCCACTGCACGGATTATGGGTAAAGCTTGGTTGTAGTATTTGAGCGCCTCCTGCTTATTTCCTAAATCGGAGTAGACTAAGCCAATATTGTTGAGGGTGGCGGCTTCCCCTCCCCTGTCCCCTACTGCACGGAGTATGGGTAAAACTTGATTGTAGTATTTGAGCGCTTGTTGCTTTTCTCCTAATGAAAAGTAGACACCGCCAATATTGTTGAGGGTGGCGGCTTCCCCTCCCCTTCCCTCGTCTACGGTGTATACACAATAGGACTTACGCAAAATTACACCATGTAGGGGCAATTCATGAATTGCCCCTACCTAAAAATCATTCTTTTCGGCTATTGTTTGCGTAAGTCCTGCACAAGTAAAATCCAGTTTTACCCTAATACCCTTGGGATAAGCCAGAAAGCCCTCATGTAGAGACGCGATTTATCTCATGTAGAGACGCGATTTATCGCGTCTAAAGGACTTGTGTGTACACCGTAACCTTAGTAAGGAGAGGGAAAGATTTACCCTTGGGTAAAGCGAGGGTGAGGTTTTGATTTGTGGGTTGTAGACTAAAAAACCCAATCTAAATACACCAGTTATTGTGACTCAATGCTGATCGGCATAAAAAAGCGTGTATATTGGCACAGGAAATAATATAAAACATCCTAAACAGACGTAGAGGAATAAAATATGCTGGAATTATTGGGTTCAGGTTTGGTGTCGCTCTGGCTAGAGATGGCTGGGGTACAAATCAAACCTCTAGATGCCTTAGACGCTTTGACTTGGCAAAGTAGCCCTGGCTTAGTTATTGCCCCTGATCCCAATCCAGCTGGGGCTACTACGGTGCAGGAATATCTGAAAGAGCTTGTAACATCGAAACTGATAGCGCAAAATCTGGCCCAGAGTCAGGGAATTTGGATGCAGTCGGGGCCAATGCTAATGGCAAATCACCAAGGTACAACACCTCTCCCAGCTGCCTCTTTAACCAAAATTGCTACTTCACTAGTTGCTTTGAAAACTTGGGGGCCAGACTACCAATTTGATACCTTAGTCAGTGCTACTGGCCCAGTGCTAAATGGGGTTGTGCAGGGCGATTTGGTGATTACTGGTGGTGGCGATCCGATGTTTGTTTGGGAAGAAGCGATCGCTCTTGGTAATACTCTCAATAAAATGGGCATCAAGCAGGTAAAGGGAAATTTGCTCATTACTGGCAGTTTTGCTATGAATTTCCAACGTCAGCCGATGCTAGCAGGTCTGATGCTCAAGCAAACACTAAATCGTGCGACTTGGGGCCACCCCGCTATTTATACACACTCAATTATGCCCAAGGGAACGCCCAAGCCTCAAGTTCTCATTGCAGGTGCGGTGAAAGTTGAGGCGCAACCAAACCCTCGACAGATTTTGTTAATGCGTCATCGCTCATTGCCTTTGAAACAACTAATCAAGGAAATGAATGTTTACAGTAACAATGATATGGCAGAGATGCTGGCAGACTCAGTGGGAGGAGCATCTGTAGTGCAATCAACTGCTGCTAATCTTGCGAGAGTGCCACAAGTAGAAATTCAGTTAATCAATGGTTCTGGATTAGGGCCGGAAAATCGCATTTCCCCTAGAGCTGCTTGTGCCATGTTGATGGCTATTCAAGGTGAGGCATCTGCCCATCAACTGAATCTGGCTGACTTGTTTCCCATGTCTGGATTTGATCACCGGGGGACACTACACTCCAGACATATTCCCCTTGCTACTGTGATCAAAACTGGCACTCTCCGCGATGTAAGCGCTTTGGCGGGAGTGATGCCCACACGCGATCGCGGTTTGGTTTGGTTTGCTATTATCAATCGTGGGACAAATGTCTGGGGTTTGCGGACTGGACAAGACCATCTACTGCAAAGGGTTGTAAAACAATTACAACTACCTCTAACCGTTCCTGTTGCGCTGACTCCCCACTCAGCTATCAACTCTTTACCCCAGCTAGGCGCAGCCAGTCGGAATGAAATCTTGTTCAAAAGTTAGTTTATCTTGGTAAAAATAACTATATATAGATTTGTCACGACTAAGCAACAATTAGGCTTATAAAAATGTTGGCTGTGATTATGCGATTTCCCAAAATATCCCGATCTCTACGTCAACTTACTACTCATGTTTTAGCGATCGCGCTCGGAGTTGTGCTAATGGTTAGCACATTGCAAGTGTTGCCCTCCCAAGCCGAACCAGCACCCCTAGTAACTGCCGGAGATACTTCACAACTGATTGCCCAACGGCAATCACCACCCACTGCTGCGATCGGTAGCACTAGCTTTGTCACGGCAGCAGTAAATCGTGTCGGTTCAGCAGTTGTTCGGATTGATACTGAGCGGACAATTACTCGTCGCGTTGATCCATTTATGGAAGACCCCTTTTTCCGGCGGTTTTTTGGTGACGGTTTCTCCCAACAGATGCCTCCTGAGCAGCAGTTACGCGGTTTAGGCTCAGGTTTTATTATTGACAAGAGCGGGTTAGTTATGACTAATGCTCATGTGGTCGATAAAGCTGATAAAGTAACAGTCCGGCTCAAAGATGGTCGCACCTTTGAAGGGAAAGTTCAAGGTATTGATGAAGTCACAGATTTGGCAGTAGTCAAGATTAATGCTGGTAGCGATTTACCAGTAGCGCCCTTGGGTTCTTCTAATAATGTCCAAGTAGGAGACTGGGCGATCGCAGTTGGTAATCCTTTGGGATTTGATAACACCGTTACCTTGGGAATTGTCAGTACTCTCAAACGTTCCAGCGCCCAAGTCGGCATTAGTGACAAACGTTTGGATTTTATTCAAACAGACGCCGCCATTAACCCTGGTAACTCTGGCGGGCCGCTATTGAATGGTCAAGGTGAAGTGATTGGTATTAACACAGCCATTCGTCCTGACGCGATGGGTATTGGGTTTGCCATTCCTATTGATAAAGCTAAAGCGATCGCCGCGCAACTGCAACGTGATGGCAAAGTTGCTCACCCCTATCTAGGTGTGCAAATGCTAACTTTGACACCCGAACTTGCCAAGGAAAATAACACCGATCCCAACTCTCCTATTCAGATACCAGAAATTAATGGTGTTTTTGTAATGCGAGTTGTCCCCAATTCTCCCGCCGCATCTGCGGGTATCCGGCGCGGGGATGTAATTCTGCAAATTGATGGTAAAGCTATTACCAGTGCTGAACAATTGCAGAACCTTGTGGAAGACAGTCGTCTTGGTCAAGTATTACAGGTGAAAGTCCAACGAGGTAATCAAACACAGCAGCTTTCAATCCGCACAGCCGAGTTGCAAAATGCTTCCTAAAAGGGCAATATAGCCGATTTTAATAGTGTGGAATAGTAGGGGCACAGTATTGCTCAGTGGTGTCAACAAAAGCCTTGAAATAGCAAAACTTTCGGCTTGACTCACCCGCCTGGAACTAAAGTTCCAGGCTAATAGCTAAAGTCTACTGAAGTAGACTAAAGATTTTTCAGATTATTTAGTCATCTTTAGATGACTTTGGCTATTAGCAAGGAACTTCAGTTCCTTGCGGGACATGGCTTTTACGTTAAGTTGACCTGAGTTCACGCCATATCGACAGAAAAGCGAACTGACAAGTCAGTGCTTGTGCATAGCTTACCGCCGTAAGCATCGCTTTACCACCGATTTTAAAGTGCCAACGACTCTAAATCACTTACCAACAACTAAAACTAGACCTTCATGGGCTAGTATTGCTTGAGGAAAGGCAGATTTAACATCGACTTTAACCTGGTCAAGAAAATCATCATGGTCATCTGGGTGATGATGAGAAATGGCTAGCCGTTTAACGCCAGCATTCAGAGCCGCATTCACCGCAGCTTGCCAGAGTAAATCAGCAGAATCATGGTTGTGAGACGTAGGGGGAGTGTAAGTGGCATTGGCAATCAACAAGTCAACGCCTTTAATGAACTCTAAAATCCGCTCTCGCTCCACTTGATCACCATTCTGGTGCAAATCGGTGATGTAAGCAACACTATAATCTTGCCAACTAACTCGGTAGCCAACTGAGCGCTGAGTTTGATTAATTAATGCGATTGTAATGGTGACATCATCTAGCTTTACATCACTGTCTGGAGTCAAATTGTAAAACTGCAATTCCGACTGGATTACCTGTAAAGGGTAAGGAAAGTGGGGCTGGAGCATCTGATCGTACAGACATTGTTTGATAGAGGCTCCATTTGAGGCAGCTGTGCCGTAAATATGGAAGCAATTTTCCCCAATAAATGCGGGAGCAAAAAAGGGAAACCCTTGAATACGATTTGATTGGCAGTTGGTAAAAAATAAATGGGCTTCTACTGGCTGTTGCAGTTCTTGCCAAGTTTTACCCAGTATGCGTAAGCCAGTACCGCCATCAAAAATCAAGCGTTTTCCAGCTACATGCATTTCTACACAAGCGGTATTACCACCATAACGACTGGTATTGCTACTTGGAGTGGGAATCAAACCTCTTACACCCCAAAATTGCACGATAAATTCACCTGCTGGGCTACTTGACAGGGTAGATGAATTTTCTCTTATGTAGCTCTGGGAATCCGACAACTCAAAATTTGACATTTTCCTTGACAATTAGACCTTACTGAGCAGGTCATCGTAGCGCCGCACTTCTAACAGCCTGTTTTTTTCATCCACAATGACTACCGTGGGACAGTAACTTTTTAACTCTTCTGGAGTGAACTGCCCGTAAGTCATTATAATCAAGCGATCGCCAATAATGCCTAGACGTGCCGCACCCCCATTTAGCTCAATTATTCCTGAATGGGCTGGAGCCGGGATCGCATAAGTAATAAAGCGCTGACCGTTGGCATTATTAACTACTTGCACCTGCTCATAGGGTAAGATGCCAGCTTTTTCCAAAAGCATTTCATCAATGCTGATACTACCCACATAGTTGATATTTGCCCCCGTGAGGGTGCAGTTATGAATTTTTGCCAAAAGGAGAGTGCGCTGCATTTGGGTTTGGGTTGGTGACAGATTTTGCGATCCGTAACAAGTACAGACGCGATTCATCGCGTCTGTACAATAGAAGTGGCGCGATGAATCGCGTCTGTACAGGATGTGAGGAGTTAGGAATAAAAATTCATAACTTCATAACTCTTAACTCTTAACTCCTAACTCCTAACTCCTAACTTTTCTATTATCCTCTATAAGCTTTGACGGATTTTTCTACTATTGCTGCAACTTTGTCTACATCTTGCCAACCGAGAATTTCAGTCACCTTTTTTTCCAAATTTTTGTAACTACGGAAAAATTCGGCAATTTCATCTAAGCGGTGTGGCGCTAAGTCATTCAGGGATTTGACCTGAGTGTAGCGCGGATCTTTGTCAGGAACACAAAGGATCTTCTCATCGCGATCGCCACCGTCAATCATCTCCAAGAAGCCAATCGGTCGTGCAGCAATCACACAGCCTGGAAAGGTTGGCTCATCAATTATGACCATACCATCTAGGGGATCGCCATCATCAGCCAAAGTATTGGGTACAAAGCCGTAGTCATAAGGATATTGTACCGAGGAATAAAGTACTCGGTCTAGAGCAAAAGCTTCTAGTTCCTTGTCGTATTCGTATTTATTTTTACTTTTGCCAGTAATTTCAATCAGAACGTTGATTAAACCAGGTTTCGGTTGGGCAGGAATACGAGATAAGTCCACAAAAAACTCCTCTGATAACAATGAATCATGGGGGCACTCAGTCAGTTTCGCTCCCCGTGTAGAATTTTAGGGCAATATGGATCTCTTCCCAAGGTATTCATTTCACGGGATGGGGCATTGGAAAGAGGCAGAGGGGCAGGGAGCAGGGAGCAGGGGAGGCAAGAGGTATATGTTCAGCCATTCTTTTCTTCCCCTGCCTGCCTCAACCAAGAAATTCCTTAACCGAACGGTATTGCCTCATCTCTGCTACTCCTAATTGAAATGGAAAAAGCGTTGCGAAGTAACTTCGCAACGCTTTTTCCAAGAGGGTATTATTTTCTACCGCCCTTGATTGCTGTTGGGGGGATTTATTTCTGCCCGTACTCTGTCAAGACAACTGAAATCTGGAGTCACACAATACAGATTTCAGCTTATTGCTGATCAACTACATGTAAATATAGAGAGATTGTCTCAAAATCATTTTTCTCCTTTTTTGTAGCTTCCTTGGTGGTGAAATGCTACTGGAAAGCTTTATCAATCTTGACTTCCTTTGAAATTTTGAACCAGGGGTTGCTGGTTATTTTGAACATTAGTTGAAGAATAGTGGGCGATGACAAATACGGGTAGAATGAGAGTCACCAGAGCGATCGCAGTTCCCACAATGTCTGCCAAACGTTGGGAATATGTGTCGCTAGAATTGGCAGACTGGCTATTTGAATTCATACAAAATTGAAGTTATTCGTAATACTGTGCAGGTCTACTCTCTCAGTGAGAGTCTTGATGCTATTTTAGCTATTTTTCAACTGTAAAATGTGTAGCATTGTACAATGCTAAACCAGTTTTACAACTGTCATGATAGCGTTTTAATACATGAAATTCTTAATACCAAATTACAAGTCAACAAATCATGTTTTATTTTGTGATTAATATTTTCAGATGTTTCCCTGTATGGTGTAACGGTTCGCATACGCAAACCCAACTTTGACAGCATCATAAATTACATTTTTTCGCTGCTTAAAGATTAATTAGCAAAACATATTTGTCCGATACTTCATTATTATAACATCCTAAAACGCCTTTGATAAGGTCATTTTACTGGAATTGCTAATTTGTGATACAGGACACAAAACAGCAATTGTACTGATAAATATTTAGTGCTTTTGATTGTTATACAGTAGTTACAGCACCTCCGGCGGCTATGAGGTACATCCTCAAAACTGAAAGCTATGATAGGAGAGGGGCAAGAGGAAAACTGTATTGCATAATAGCCGGAAGCGCTGTATACACAAAAAAATTTGATGCTAGACAAGAAATGGATAGGAATAATTTTTGTAACGAAGGATAGCTACCGAATAAATACACATGCATCAACTGCGTGTGCAGCATGGATTCAGTGATAACACTAAACAGATATTTTATAATTTAAATTTTAAAGTATACATAATACCACAGCAATTTTGTCAATCTATATATAGGTAGATTCAAAAATATTTTAGAAGGTGGCGTAGAGGTCTAGAAGTTATCGCCAAACTTTGTTCATATCTGAACAAAATACCCAATCCAAATTTACAGATTATAAATCCGTATAAGTTTTTGGATAACAAATTAATCAGCTAAAAAAACCGCCACTAACTATCATAGGGCGGTCTGGTTAAGCAATCGGAGGGTAATTACAGATTACTCTGCTAATAAATCAAATTGCTGTAACGAAGTTTGCATTAAATTGGGGAGTAGGGATTGGGGATTAGGTATGGGTTTATTCTCCCCTTGTTTGCTTGTCTCCCTCATCTCTCTAGTACAGCAGGCGCGGAAATAAACATACCATTTAAAATGGCCCAAGAAGCTCAGAATACAATTATGCGTGACTTTTGACTTGTGCCTTGCGGTACTACTCCCTTCCATAAACACTCATTGGTTCCTTGATAAATCGGGTGTAAAGATGCTTAAACGTAGACTTAATTACGCGGGGCATACCAAAATCGATGGGCATCAACTTGTCTGGTAGCCGCCAATCTTCTATTTTTAATAAGTCAGGATTTAAATGCGGAAACTCTATGGCAGCTAGTTCTGGACAAACTCCTAGCCTTTGGGAAGCTGCAACTGTGGGCACTTGTTCAGGAGAAACATTGAGGATTTCTATCATTGCCCGATCTAAGGCAAATATATCTGATGCGGCTGCTAAAATGCCCAGTTGGCGAGGTTCACCATTACTGGGGCCATTTCCTTCATGACCGATGATGCCATCTAATATGGTTAAGTTAGGGTTAATAGCTCTGGCAGTTTCAACTAACATTTCACCAAATCTATTCGCGTCTTTTCCAGCTTCCATGTGCCACCAAGCTTTCATTTTGCCGGGGACGCAACCAAATAAGTTTTTTACGCCCAGTGTTAATGTCAACTGCATGTGTGATTTCACTTTAGGTAAGTTAATCACTACGTCTGCTTCCATTGCTTCTTTAGACAGCCGCAGATGGTTAAAATTGTCACTAATGGTTTGGTAACGCTGACCATGAAAATCGATGATGGGAAGATTGAGTTCTTCTAAAATAGGTAGATAGCCGTTTGCTACCGCTACGCCCTTGGCACTGCCAAAAGCCGGACTATCGCCCAAAAATGGCTTACCGCCAACCTCAATTACCATCTGGGCAACTTCGTAAACTAGTTCGGCACGGGTGATACACTCTTTACCAGGACGCGTCCCTGTAAGTAGATTCGGTTTGAGTAAAACGCGATCGCCTTTTTTCACAAATGCTGCCATTCCTCCAAAAGGTTCCAGGAGAATGACTAAGGATTCTCGTAAAGCCTCTCGTTCGTAAGATGTAGCCCGAATTAAACTGACGGATGGTTTTTGAGTCTGCATAGATAGATAGGGGAGTGGGGACTTGTACTGAGCGTTCGCGTAGCGTCTCGTAGAGAAGCAGAAGTAGTGGGGAGTAGGGAATGGGGGCAATACTGTTCGGTTAAGGCAAGAGACGCGATAAATCGCCGTCTTTACAATAATCAGTCCTTCGTCTTGACGGCGATTTATCGCGTCTTTGGCAGTGGGGAAGCAAGAATTTTAGATTTTGGATTTTAGATTGAAATTTAATCCAAAATTTAAAATCCAAAATCCAAAATTGAATTGCCCGATGCCCCATAACTATTATTGTGTCTTGAGCGGTAATATACTACTCATTTGTTCTAGATTTAAGACTGTGGCTAAGTCTGCTTCACTCATCAATCCTCGTTCTAAAACAATTTGCCGTAGGGATTTACCAGTTTCTAAAGATTCTTTGGCGACAGCTGCGGCATTTAAATAACCGATGTGGGTATTTAGTGCAGTTACTAAAGCTAAACTGCCTTCGGCATAAGCTAAACAACGTTCTTGGTTAGCAGTAATTCCCTGGATGCAGCGTTCGGTGAGTGCTGCGATCGCATTACCCAGAATTTCGATACTATGAATTAAGTTATAGCCAATCAACGGCATCATCACATTTAACTCTAATTGTCCGGCTTGTGCGGCTAAAGCGATCGCACTATCGTAACCCATCACCTGAAAACACACCATTGATGTCATCTCTGCCATTACTGGATTATATTTCCCTGGCATAATCGAGGAACCGGGTTGCACTGGAGGCAGTTGAATTTCTTTCAAACCAGTTTTTGGCCCCGAATCCATCAGTCGCAAATCATGAGATATTTTGACTAAATCCTGCGCTAAGTTGCGTAAAGCGCCAGAAACATTTACAAATGGTGCCATGCTCTGCATAGCTGCCATAAGATGGGGCGCAGGTTCTAAAGGAGTATCAATCAATTCTGAAAGAACTTCTACTACACGGGCGCGATATAGAGGATGAGTATTTAGCCCTGTTCCGGCTGCACTACCTCCCAAACCCAGCACCATCAAATCACCAGAGGCGGTGTAAATCCGGTTTTGATGTTCTGTGAGGATTTGTGCCCAAGCCCGAAAATTCTCACCCAAACGCACGGGTACAGCGTCTTGTAAGTGGGTTCTGCCAGATTTGACGATATCTTGAAATTCTACAGCTTTGTTTTCCAAAGATGCGATCGCACCATCTATTGCTGGGTGTAATGTCTTGGATAATGCCAATAATCCACCAATGCGAATTGCGGTAGGAATCACATCGTTGGTAGACTGTCCATAATTAACGTGGTCATTAGGACTAACACGTTTGTAATTGCCCTTTTCTTCACCAAGAATTTCTAAGGCGCGATTTGCTAGAACTTCGTTGACATTCATGTGGTGGGATGTTCCAGCACCAGCCTGATAAACATCCACGACAAATTGATCCCGGAACTTACCAGCCAGGATTTCATCAGTTGCTTGGACAATCGCCTGACTAATATCTTGGGGGATGCAATTCAGTTCCCCATTCACAATTGCTGTAGCTTTTTTAATGATTAATCCAGCATCTACGTAAGTGGGTAAAGGCTTGATACCGCTAATTGGGAAGTTTTCGATTGCCCGCAGTGTTTGAATGCCGTAATAAAGGCTACTAGCAATTTGGCGATCGCCCATTGAATCGCGTTCGATGCGGAATTGAGAATTTGTGTGTTCAGTCATAGTATTGTTTTAAGACAGCTACAGAAAACAGATTTTCCCACGCAGGCACACTCAGATACACTAATCTGCATAGATTTTGCATATTTGCTTGGCTGCTTGTTGCTTTACACTTGTTAATTTTGATTTTTGAATTCCCTATGACTATACCCAACTGGATTACTTTCTCTCGTCTATTGGGGATACCATTTCTGCTTTACGGTTTATATAATCCCACGCCTCAAGCTCAGTGGATATGTTTGGCGATTTTTCTCATTGCTGCATTAACTGATTGGTTAGACGGCTATTTAGCGCGAAAACTCAACCAAATTAGTGAATTGGGTAAGTTTCTTGATCCCTTAGTAGATAAATTGCTGGTACTTGCGCCATTGCTGGTTTTTATTGAACTAGGAAAAGTGCCAGCTTGGGGAGTGTTCTTGATTTTAGCGCGGGAATTAGCGATCGCTGGTTGGCGGGTGAATCAAACGACGATTACGGGGGCGAATATTTGGGGTAAACTCAAAACTGTTAGTCAAATAGTTGCGATCGCGCTTTTGATTGCGCCTCTGGGCCAAGTGTGGCAAAGTCCCTCTCTGATTGCTTTTTGGATTTCTGTCGCCCTAACTTTAATCTCTGGGGGTATTTATCTTTTGCCGCAAAAAGCTAGCACTGCTGATTGAAGATATCTGATGTATTGTCCCTGTAGGTTTAAGATTTTCTCAGATAATCATGACAAAATATTTGTAGTTAAACCGCGTCCATCTTGAAAACTGTAGTTATTTCAGTATGAAAAGAAAAAACCCTCATCCCCCAGCCCCTTCTCCCAAATTTGGGAGAAGGGGAGCCGCAAAGTTGTCCCTCTCCCAAGATGGGAGAGGGATTTAGGGTGAGGGCAAAAACTAGGGTTCTCAACATAGATGAGGTTTAGGTCAGAAATTTCTAACAGTGCCCAAGAAAATTTGGGAACTAAAAGCAATGCTCCTCAAAGCTGGATTTACTTATAGAAGCGGCAAAGGCAGTCATACAGTATGGAGCAATCCTTTGCTACTTTACAGCCTCACTTTGTCTGGCCAAGATGGAGCTGACGCAGATCGTTAGCACGAAAAAGATGTTAGAAACGCGCTCATAGAAATAAAACAACTGGAGGAAGAAGACAAGGGAGAACAGGAATGAAACCACAATATAGTATTGTAATTCAGTGGTCGATGGAAGATAAAAAGTACATTGTCAGCCTACCTGAGTTTGGCCCTTATGCACACACTCATGGAAATACCTACGCGGATGCTCTTAATAATGGTGAGGAAGTGCTGGAACTTTTGATTGAAGATTACCAAGCACAAGGAAAACCACTACCAGAGCCTTTAACAGCAAACGTTTCCTTTCAGTTTGTGCAATCCTCACCCTAATTATAGGAACACTCCAGTAATTTCAAAAATGATTTCAATAAAATTTTATCGGAGTTCTGAGGTATAGTCTTTGTTCTTAACTCCTTGTACAGACGCGATTCATCGCGTCTCTTTTCATGCCATCCAAAATCTTACCACCGCCCTTAAAACCTGGAGACTTAATACGAGTCATTGCCCCTAGTGGTGCTTTGCGAGAATTTGAGGTATTTGAACAGAGTCTAGAAATTTGGCGATCGCGTGGTTATCAATTAGAAATCAGTCCTCAGATAGATGACAAATGGGGTTATTTAGCTGGAACAGACGAAAACCGCCGTCACCAACTAGCAGCAGCATGGCAAGATCCCGATTGTCGCGGTATTCTCTGTGCCAGAGGCGGTTTTGGTAGCACCCGTATTTTAGAAGATTGGAATTGGCCAAACTCAGCGCCTCCCAAGTGGCTTATAGGCTTTTCTGATATCACAGCTTTATTGTGGAGTCTTTACATAGCAGGAATTTCCGGCGTTCATGCTCCCGTGCTAGTGACTTTAGCAGATGAGCCAGATTGGTCAATTGAGAGATTATTTGATTGGGTGGAAGGTCGCCCTCTCGCTCCTCTCAAAGGTTGCGGTTGGGGTGGTGGTGTGGTTACTGGTACTTTGTTACCAGGTAATCTCACGGTGGCTACCAACCTTTTAGCTACACCAATTCTGCCACATCTTGATGGTGTAATTTTGGCGTTGGAAGATATTACAGAAGCACCTTATCGCATCGACAGGATGCTGACACAATGGCGTTTGAGCGGTGCTTTGTCTCAAGTCTGCGGCATTGCTTTGGGCGGTTTTACTCGCTGTGAAGCGCCGCCAACTATATCTAGTTTTAGTGTACAAGAAGTATTGCGCGATCGCTTAGGTGATTTGGGCATTCCGATTGTTTCTGATTTGCCTTTTGGCCATGATAGTCCCAATGCAGCTTTACCAGTGGGTATAGAGGTAACTTTAGATGGGGATGCGGGAATATTAGCGATTGCGCCATAGTTTACCACAAATATTATTCATTTTTTCAGAATTTTTTGAAACCACTCTTCGGTGCGATCGCCCATAGCTTCTAAAGAGTATAAAGTTTCTGCTTGCTGGCGACAAGCTTGGCGGTCAATTTCATCCAAATGCTTAATCGCTTCTACTAAACCTTCCACACTATCAGGTTCTACTAAAAAACCAGTTTTGCCTTCTTGGACAATTTCTGCTAAACCACCCCGACGATAACTAATCAAAGGTACACCACAAGCAAGCGACTCTAATGCCACATTAGGATAAGCTTCTATCCATCTGGGAGTGACTAATAATCCTCGACACTGACCTAATTCCTGTTGTAGTTCATCTGTTGGCAAAAATCCTCTGTATTCGATGGGAGCATCAGGATAGTCCTGACAAATTTTCTCCCAGTAGGGTACATCCTGTATCAGTCCAAAGATTTTCAGAGGAATACCCGTTATTTTTGCTGCTGCTACAGCATCTTCTATACCTTTTTCTGGCGCTATGCGACCTACCCAAGCCAAGCAAGAACCAGGTTGACTACAAAACTGATAAACAGATAAATCCATTCCGTTCACCAAACACTTACATTTATCTGCAAATGTAAAAGTGGCAGATTGGGTTTTACCATGAACACCAATAGTACCAGGAAATTGATTTGCTACTTGTTCAATTATGTGATCCATTGTATCTGTCAAAGAACCCATACTGATTAGATGGGCAATTGGAGTGTTAAAAAATGGTGTTAAATACAATGGCAGCCAATCATAAGCAAAATTAATTATCAAATCATAGTTTGCTTGTACTTGGCGAGCATAATCCCACATATTCGCCAAAACAGAATTTTTGGGTATAAAAATTGGATCAGTACGAGTCTGATTTTGGGCTGGTATTTGGAGTTCTCCAGGGATTTCTTTAATAGGTAATGAATTGCTAATAGACCTCTGAGGTGCGACAATTTTTACTTCGTGTCCTCGCCGCAGCATCTCTTTGGCAATATTAGAGAGAGTCAACTCCACTCCGCCACCCAATCCTGAACCTAGTGAACCAATTGGAGTGGACATAAATAATAATTTATGGTGCATTTTCGTCGTTAATGTATTTTCATAAAGATCATTTTTTCACCTAAACAACGTAATTATTGGGTTTCGCTGTGGCTCCACCCAAAATACATGAAATTAAATTCAACTTTGCTTACGGTAGCAGCGGGTTGTAATTAGGTAAGGATGAAAAACCTCTAAAAATTGACTCTGAAGTGTATGGAAAAATGTTTCTACTACTTTAGGATCATCTAAATGAAAAGAAAATTCTTGATTAAAACCTTTAAAGAAATACCAATTCACTATCATTTTACCTTCAGAGTTCAAAGATTGATAAAATTCTAATAACTGCTGACTAGGATCTGACAAATGTTCTAAAACATCAAAACACAAAATCGTATCAAATTTCTCTTTTGCAGGCATTTCAAGAGCAAAAACTATTTTTTTGTCCAGTCCCATTTTCTCAGATCGATACTGAACAAAATCACGATTAATCGGATTAATATCATAATAGATTACTTGCTCAACTTCTGGGCAAAGAGCAGCGCCAAGGGTATGAGTTCCTATTCCACCACCAAAATCTAACACTCTTCCTTGGGCATAATCTGCAATCAACCGCAACATATCTCCAATATAAGCATAACTTGATAGATGCCAAGCCCCCAATTCAAACAAGTAAAGTTCTCCTACTTTCTCACGATAGAAAGCACTTGCTTCTTCCCAATTAAAATCTTTGTGTCCTAAGTTTTTTATTTCCTCTTGTCCTGCTGCTAACTTTGTCTCTATGGTTTCTGGATCTAAATGCAAAAAATCTTGTAGATGATGCTTCAAGTGAAATGAATTTTCTAAAAAGCTACTTAAGAAAGAAGGCGTGGTAGAGTTTACCATAAAATTTGTGTTACAAAGAAATAAAAATATTATACAATAAATATCTACCAGTTTAACTTATTAACACTGGGAAACATTAAGACAGAATGGGGAGCAATTTAACCTGCATCGAATTGACTACGCTGCGGTGTGGTTTAAGAAGGGTTAAATGATAGATGCCCAACAAATCTAAAAATTGGCATGAAAGTTACCCTTTTCCAATCCAAAATTCAGAATTTTTCCCGCCAGTTGATTAATTATAATTGGCGGCTTTCGCTGATAGGAATTATTCTAAGTATATTTTTTATATTCTTATATGGTTGTCAGGAGACAGCCCAGAAGAATGACAGAGTAATTCATTTGAGTCTATGGCAATCAATCAATCCCCCTGCGAATCGCCATGTGTTTAATAAATTAGTAAATAAATTTAATCAGACTCATACTGATATCCAGGTGGAATCTATCTTCGTAGGTCAACCCCAATTGCCAAAAATATTAACAGCAGTTGTGGGCAATGCACCTCCAGATATTCTGTCATTCGATCCTCAATTGACAGGTCAGTTTATGGAACTAGGGGCAATTCGACCTTTAGAAGAATGGCTGGAAAAATTGCCATTGAAGTGGGAAATTAGCCCCAACCTATTGGAGGAATTAAAATTAGACGGTCATCTTTGGTCAATGCCACTTTACACGAGCAATTTAGGCATTTTTTATAGACCTAAACTTTTCCAAGCTGCGGGGATCAAGCAAATTCCTAAGACTTGGAAAGAGTTAAGGGAAGTTGCCAAAAAATTGACCATAGACCGGAATGGTGATAATAAACCTGAACAGTACGGAATGTTGTTGCCTTTAGGAAAAGAAGAATGGACTGTCTTTAGTTGGTTTCCTTTTTTATTGAGTGCTGGCGGCGAGGTAGTGACAAATAACCATCCGAATTTAACGAATCAGGCAGCTATTAGTGCCTTGGAATTCTGGCAAAACCTGATGAAAGATGGTTCAGTAATGCTTTCTCCTCCAGAACGTGGTTATGAAGAGGACGCTTTTATCGCGGGTCGGGTTGCGATGCAAATCACAGGGCCTTGGACTTACATCATGAAGTCTAATGTTGATTATCAAGTGTTCCCCATACCTGCAAGTGTTGAACCTGCTACGGTGACAGCGACGGGAGTATTATATGTGATGAAGACCACGCCAGCAAGAGAGCAAGCAGCACTCAAATTTTTGGAGTATGTTTTGAGTGAAGAATTCCAAAAGGAATGGAGTATCGGAACGGGTTTTTTGCCAGTTAATATCAAAGCTTCTCAAAGTGAAGCTTTTAAGAAATTTATCAGCAAAAAACCAGTGTTAAAAGTGTTTATGGAGCAAATATCTGTAGCACTTCCTCGACCAATTATTGCTGGGTATAGTCATCTTTCTGACAGTCTTGGTCGAGCTATCGAGGCTACATTACTAGGTGAGTCTGCCGAAAAAGCACTCAAGACAGCACAAGAACGTTTAGAACTTATTTGGGATGACAAATGAAAATCATGGAGAAACTCTAGTTTGGTGATGTGGATTTCTTTTCAATGTACATAAGCCAATTGCTGGTATAATTCCCAAAATTAGTGCTGTAAATCCTTGTCCACTCCAATACAGTATGGAAGTACGGTAGGTTTCTGGAATCAAATTTTGCACAATAAAAAGCAACCAAACCAAAATAGTGATCAAGAAGAAAGATATTGAGGGTAAAAAATTCCACCACCAAATGCCTGCTGTATATCGCCTCAATACCAGCCATTGGCAAATTCCTAGCCAAATACCAGAAATAATATAAGCGATCGCAGACAGAAATCCAAAAATAAAAGTTTGTTCAGGAGATATTTCATTTAACGATATGGCAATACTTGAAAGATAGTTAATCCAGGCTGTAGAAACGCCGTTGGCAATCAGCCAACCTACACTAGTAGCAAATATCCACTGCCAACTCAGTAAATATGGATAAAGTACAAGGCTCTGATCAGCAGCGAAAATCACGGCAAATACAACATTGCTGAGACTTCTGACCAAAATGCTCCATGTTTGTGGTTGGATTGCAACGCTAGGTGAGGTTTGGAGAATAATTTTTTCTAAGGCGATACTGGCAACGCCACCCACAACCCATCCAATCAGGGTCATTAAGGTAAACTGAATGAAGAACCTCTGTCGCTGCGATCGCGGAATCAAAAACTTTCCTGGGTTAGGCTCATTATTAGCAGATGCAAGATGATCGGGACTGTTAGAGTCAGTTTGCATAGGAAGTTAAGGGAGTAGAGAGTGGAGACAACACAAAAGAGTAACGAAATTCTTTTATATTCCACTTTTTTTGTTAATTCTTGTTTTATCCCATTTCCGACCCGATTGCCCTTTGGTGTAAAGCGACTAGCGCTTTTGAGGTAAGCCTGCTGAAAAAGCGTAATCCCGGAATGATAAGCTAAACAGTGGCATAAAAATTGTGACTTAGGATGAAGTGATAAATGGGTGTTTATTCAACGACTCCTCATCTCTTACGGGCTGCTCGTGGTGAAGTAGTAGATCGTCCCCCTGTATGGATGATGCGACAAGCGGGACGATATATGAAAGCATATCGAGACTTAAGAGATAAGTATCCTTCGTTTCGCGATCGCTCCGAAATTCCAGAAGTAGCAATTGAAGTTTCCTTGCAACCCTGGAGAGCCTTCCAGCCAGACGGAGTAATTTTATTTTCTGATATTGTCACCCCATTACCTGGTTTGGGCATTGACATGGATATTGCCGAAGGTAAAGGGCCAATCATTCACTCGCCCCTCCGCACTCAAGAACAAATTGAGCGTCTGCATCCTTTAGAACCAGAAGCAGCTCTACCATTTATCAAGACAATTTTGCAGGCTTTGCGTTCTGAAGTAGGCGATAAATCAACGGTGTTAGGCTTCGTTGGTGCGCCGTGGACATTAGCAGCTTATGCAGTTGAGGGAAAAGGTTCCAAAACCTATTCCATTATCAAAAACATGGCATTTTCAGATCCGACGATATTGCATCAATTGTTAGCTAAATTAGCAGATGCGATCGCTATCTATGCCCGCTACCAAATTGACTGTGGCGCTCAAGTTGTGCAAATGTTCGATTCTTGGGCGGGCCAATTGAGTCCTCAAGATTATGACACCTTTGCTCTCCCCTATCAGAAGCGAGTTTTCCAGCAAGTCAAGCAAACCCACCCCGATACACCTTTGATTTTGCTAGTTAGCGGTAGTGCAGGTGTGTTGGAAAGAATGGCACAATCTGGCGCTGATATTGTCAGTGTAGACTGGGCAGTGGATATGGCAGACGCACGAGCCAGATTGGGTAAGCAAGTCAAAGTTCAAGGAAATCTTGACCCAGGCGTGCTATTCGGCTCTAAAGAGTTTATCCGCGATCGCATTCTCGATACCGTTCGCAAAGCTGGTAATTGGGGTCACATTCTCAATCTCGGTCACGGTGTCTTACCAGAAACTCCAGAAGAAAATGTCGCTTTCTTCTTTGAAACAGCAAAGGAACTGAATCTTGCCGGAGTTAAGGGTTAGAAGTTATGAGTTATGAGTTATGAGTTAGGAGTTATAAACTATTCAGTTGCGAGGTGCAGAGTTATTTTTTTATTCTTAACTCCTCACTCCTCACTCCTAACTTGATTCATGGCTTCTGATTCGGAACTTTTAACTTTATTCTTAACTCTTTAGTTTTAACTCCTTACTTTTGATAAATTCTCTATGAGCCAGAAACGGATTTTAGTGACTGGTGCAAGTGGTTGTATAGGTCATTATTTAACAGAAGCCTTAATTAAGGAAACAGATCACGAACTGTATCTACTAGTTAGGAACCCAAGTAACCTGCAAGTTGATATTAAGGCACGGTCAGGCATCAACGTTTTACAAGGTGATATGCAAAATATTCGCCAATTTGCCGATTTGCTATCCACAATTGATACGGCGGTACTCACAGCTACAGCTTGGGGTGGTGATGAGACATTTGATATTAATGTTGTCAAGACTATAGAGTTGCTGGAACTGCTAGATCCAGAACGTTGCCAGCAGGTAATTTATTTTTCGACAGCTAGCGTTTTGGATCGGTACAATCAACCATTAAAAGAAGCCGGGGAAATTGGGACAGATTACATCCGTTCCAAATATGACTGCTTACATAAAAAAGAAAAATTAGCGATCGCACCCAAAATTACCACAGTATTTCCCACAGTAGTTTTAGGCGGTGATGCGAATAAACCCTATTCTGCTGTCACCTCTGGCATTCCAGAAGTTACCAAATATATTAATATAATTCGCTTTTTAGAAGCAGATGGCAGTTTTCACTTTATCCACGGACGAGATATTGCCACTGTAGTGCGATATTTAATTGATCATCCTGTCAAAAACGCTCAATCGCGTCGGCTTGTTTTAGGTCAAGCACCGTCAACTGCTAATCAAGCAGTGAAAGAAGTTTGTGCTTATCTGGGCAAAAAGATTTACTTTCGCATTCCCATATCTATAGTATTAGCTAATTTGATTATTGTTTTATTCCGCATTCAGATGGCTGCTTGGGATCGGTTTTGCATGAACTATCGGCATTTTACTTATGAAAAATTCATCAATCCTGATAGTTTCGGCTTGCCAAATTATTGTGCAACCATGAGTGATGTTTTAAAAATCAGTGGCGTTAAAGGTAAGTAAGTGGATCAGCCCCAACTCTTGGAGACGCTACGCGAACGGGGATGTAAGAATTCCCGTCGCTAGTTGCCCATTTGAGGGAAAAATATCAATGGTAAAATAAAACAACTTTAATAAAAAGTCAATAACTCTTTATTTTCGTTAGAGTGGGATAACAATCAAAGTGTGAGGATTGATACTACATGCGAATCTTGTTAGTGTATCCGATATTTCCCAAAACCTTTTGGTCTTATGAAAAAATCTTGGAGTTAGTCGATCGCAAGGTTTTATTACCACCTCTAGGCTTGGTAACAGTAGCGGCGATTCTGCCCCAAGAATGGGAATTCAAGCTGGTCGATCGCAACATCCGCCCAGCAACAGAAGAAGAATGGGCATGGGCAGATGTGGTAATTCTCTCCGCCATGATTGTCCAGAAACAAGATTTACTTGACCAAATCCAGGAAGCAAAAAAACGTGGCAAGCTAGTTGCAGTAGGTGGCCCCTACCCCACCTCTGTACCTCACGAAGTTGAAAATGTTGGTGCAGATTTTCTGATTCTGGATGAAGGGGAAATCACTTTGCCCATGTTTATTGAGGCAATTCAACGGGGAGACACATCTGGCACTTTCCGCGCCACAGAAAAACCTGATGTCACAAGCACACCAATACCCCGCTTTGATTTATTAGAATTGGATGCTTATGACATGATGTCGGTGCAGTTTTCGCGCGGGTGTCCTTTCCAATGCGAATTTTGCGACATTATTGTTCTCTACGGGCGCAAACCGCGCACCAAAGCCCCAGCCCAACTGTTAGCAGAGTTAGATTCCCTCTACGAATTGGGTTGGCGGCGGGGTGTGTTCATGGTGGATGATAACTTTATTGGCAACAAACGAAATGTGAAATTGTTGCTCAAAGAGTTAAAAGTCTGGATGGCAGAACACAAGTATCCCTTCCGATTTGATACTGAAGCTTCAATTGACTTAGCCCAAGACGCAGAAATGTTGGAGCTGATGGTTGAGTGCGGTTTCTCGGCGGTGTTTTTGGGAATCGAAACGCCGGATGAGGATAGTTTGCAAATGACCAAGAAGTTTCAAAATACTCGCAGTTCTCTAACTGAGGCAGTGGAAACCATCACCAGAGCGGGATTGCGCCCAATGGCTGGGTTTATTATCGGGTTTGATGGCGAAAAAGCAGGTGCAGGCGATCGCATTGTCCGCTTTGCTGAACAAGCAGCGATTCCCTCTACTACCTTTGCCATGTTGCAAGCGTTACCTAACACCGCGCTTTGGCATCGCCTGAAAAAAGAAGGACGCTTACGGGAAAATCAAGATGGCAACATCAACCAAACAACATTGATGAACTTCCTGCCCACCCGCCCCCTAGAAGAACTGGCAAGAGAATATATTGAAGCATTCTGTACTTTATACGACCCAGTACAGTACTTAGATCGTACCTATCGCTGTTTCTTGATGATGGGTTTGCCGAGTTGGAAAGCGCCAGCGAAAATGCCAGAGTGGATTGTTGTGAGAGCGCTGTTGATTGTAATTTGGCGACAAGGCATCAAACGGGAAACCCGTTGGAAGTTCTGGCACCATTTATTCAGTATTCTCAAGCGTAACCCTGGAGTTATTGAGCATTACATCTCTGCTTGTGCCCACAACGAGCATTTTCTAGAGTATCGCCAAATTGTGCGCGATCAAATTGAAAGTCAACTAGCTGAATATTTGGCACAAGGTGCAGAAACGCCTTATGTGCTAGTGAAAGAAAAAGCGGAGGAAAAAGCTGAAGCGGTAGTTAGTTAGTTTCATTGGAAAATAACAAGTGATATCATGTCTGCTTGATTACTTGTAGCTTTTCCTAATCAAATGAGCTACATCATAGTCCCCTCCTCGCTTGCGGGGAGGGGGTTGGGGGTGGGGTTCTTTTATTATGCGTAATTTGCCGGACATGATATTATCTACCGCGATCGCGTTTTAAGTCATCAATCACTTTTTGCAAATACCAATCGTCTGACATCCCAGGATGGTAATCTTGCTTCTGCTGAATTAATCTTTCGGCAATTTCCCAATATCCGCCAACCATTCGCAAAAGTCGCTGACGTAGTAGGTTATATTTTTGTTTTTTTGACTCTGGACTAAATTTTTGAATTTTTTCTAAGCTACTTAAGACTTGTTGATAATTTCCCCAGTCTTCTTGTTCACAAAAAATACTCGCCGCCCGTTGATAATCTTCTAAGGCATTTTGCATTTCTTCTGTGCAAGTATAGGCAATGCCGCGATTGTAATAAGCTTGAGCATCATTAGGATTTATTTGCAGCGCTTGGGTGTAATCTTGAATTGCACCGAGATAATTACCCATTGTCCGATAGGCATTACCTCTGGCAGTATATACTAGGGGATCTTCGGGTTGCATCTGGAGTGCTTGGTTGAGGTCTGCGATCGCACCTTGATGATCGCCCAATATAGAACGGGCTTTACCTCGGTTGCGATAGACAATAGCATCTTGAAAATTTAATCGCAATGCTTGATTAAAATCAGCGATCGCTTCTCGATAATTACCCATTTTGCAACGCACAACCCCACGACAGCAGTAAGCTTGGGCATCTTGTGGATCGGCTTTTAATACCCAGTTTAAATCTGCAAGTGCCTCTTGCGTATCTCCCTTTTCAGCCTTTTCTAATAATTGCGTAAAATATTCATTTGTGGATAAAATAGGCGCTTTTGGAGAACCTGATTGCTGTACAACAGGTAATTCTTGGGGTTGTAGCTGTTTAATTTGTTCCACACACAGACAACAATTGTCTTTATCCTGTTGTTCTAGATATAATTGTGCAGCTTTTTTAAAGTTAGCGATCGCGTCTTGAATATAACCCTGTTTGCGCCGCACTATCCCCCGCAGATTATAAGCAGAAGCATAGTTGAGATTGAGACGAATAGCGCGTTCAACATCGTCTAGCGCCCCCGGTAAATTTTTCAGCGCCACCCTTGCCAATCCCCGACAATAATATGCCTCTACACTCTCAGGATTCAACTTTAGGGCTTCGGTATAATCTGAAACAGCCTTCAGGATTGCTCCTGAATCATAATGTGCCAAACCCCTTTGCAAGTAAGCTTCAGTAAAGTAAGGTGTCAGTTGTAAAGCATGGTTAAATTCCTCAATTGCTCCAGCGTAGTCTTTTCGCCTAGCCTTTTCCAATCCTCTATTGTAGAATTCGTCATTCATGGCATTTGTTTGGTTGATTCAGTTAGTTGAATTCCAGCACGCTTGTTTCGTAGCCTCACCTATATACTCACCTTTAATATTGTAAGTATTCAGCGTGCCTTTGCTTCTCGTGTATTAAAAAATGTATCAATAAAAATCTGTGGTTACTCTGGATTTATGCTTCCGGTTTGTAAAGATGCCGGACTTGCTAACAAAGCTAACGAGCAAACATATAATATTACAAATTCATTATTATATTCAGCAGTTTGTGGATGTGAACTGGGTACAATTTGATTCCAGGTAATATAAAGATAAAAAAAATTGCAGCTTTATTAATTACGATTATTTACAATTACAAATAAAAAAGTTGGGGAAATGACTAAATTCAATTCCCCATATCTCGTAGATTGTAAAATATTTACAGTTTACTAAAATTATTCTGAAAGTAAGCTAGGAGAAGTCAGTACAAAAATATCCCAACTTCCTTGAGCGTCAGTTTGTGGTTTTATGGGATTGGCGAAATGGAAAAACTCATGGTCATTCACCAATAATAGTTCCCCAGGATTTAGAACTTTGCTAAACACAGGTTTTTCTCTTTTGGCAGTATATAGATGTGTTTCTCCACCTTGAATATTATCTCTATCTACTGAAAAAACGCCAATAAAATCAGTTCCATCTTGATGGATGCCTTCAGGGGCTGGATTACCAAAATTATCTGGCGAACAAATAATTCTAATTTGATGAACTCCGATTTCAGCTTCAGGATGAAGTTTACAAGAATCGCTAAATGCTAAAACAAGATTTCTAAAAATATCAAGTTCTATGAGTGCATCATCTAATTCTGTAAACTCTCTTTTTATGTCGCCCGCTAATGGATTATACTCTTTACTTTGAAAGAAGTAGCCATGAGGTAATTTGATTAACTCATTTCCAGAAACTGTGAACCTAGATAATCTTCTCGAACGATAGTTGCCTTTGATATAAGGATCAATAGGCATATTACTAAAAAATGGCTTGAAACCTTCTAGATTTATCGAATTTACCTTTTTTAGAGTAAACAGAAAAGCATATTCTAATTCCGTTGCTATCCCCAATTTTTGCATAGGATTTACCTCCTTGCATGTTGGAATTCTCCCTGATTTTTCTTTATGGGAGGATTATAATACCTAGTATATGCTACTTTTTATTAATATGTTGTCACTTTAAGTACAAAAGTCGACGTTTTATGATATATCAAGTTACTCAATTTCTGTCACAGGGCGGAGTAGTTGCTGAAAAGATTTGCTCTTGAGAGGTAGGTGGGTAAGGAATCGACGTATATTTACTAGCAGCAACAAGGTTTTATAATGATAGATTGGCTTTACCGTTACCCACCTTTGTATCCCGGTATTTTACTCAAGCGTTACAAGCGGTTTTTTGCTGACGTTCAACTTACTTCTGGCGAAATAGTGACAGCACATTGTCCCAATACAGGGCCAATGACTGGTGTATCAACTCCCCAAAGTGCGGTACAGCTTTCCAAAAGTGATAATCTTAACCGCAAATTGGCTTACACTTTAGAACTAATTCAGGTACATGACAACGAGCCGACTTGGGTAGGCATAAATACTTTCTTGCCCAATCGGGTGGTAAAGCTAGCTTTGGCGAAATATCTTTTCCCAGAATTGGGCGACTATAGCCAAATCAAGGGTGAGGTGGTTTATGGGCTAGATAAAAAAAGTCGAGTAGATTTTTTCTTAACGGGGAGTGATGAGGAAGGCCCGATTTATTTAGAAGTAAAAAATACAACTTTTTCTGAGGGGAGACTAGCCTTATTTCCCGACACGGAAACTACAAGAGGACAAAAGCATTTGCGAGAACTAATGGCACTGCTACCCATAACTCGTGCGGTGATGCTTTACTTTATCAATCGTGGTGATTGTACTGAGTTTTCCCCTGGCGATCGCACAGATCCTGTATATGGTAAATTATTACGGGATGCGATCGCTCTTGGTTTAGAAGTCTTACCTTGCCGTTTTGATATTTCCCCCGAAGGTATTCGTTATTTGGGTTTGGCGAAACTAAAAATTTGATTTCTGCAAGCTGCACACTCGTGACTTCCAGTCATGAGTTAAGCGTTCCAT
>JAHCSU010000475.1 GCA_023522315.1 Nostoc sp. CCCryo 231-06 | reverse complement strand
GGGTTTTTTCTTTTCATACTGAAATAACTACAGTTTTCAAGATGGACGCGGTTTACAATGGATACAGGGCGAAATCGTCACCATGAGATAGGGTATTTCCAGCAAAACTGTATGACAGAATTTTGTCTTCAAGCTCCCTTTAGTCCCACAGGCGATCAACCACAAGCGATCGCACAACTTACTGCTAGTATCCAATCAGGCAACCGTTACCAAACTTTACTAGGAGCCACTGGAACTGGTAAGACATTTTCGGTAGCAGCAGTTATTGAGAAAATTGGCAAGCCTACTTTAGTTTTGGCACATAATAAAACCCTTGCTGCCCAGCTTTGTAACGAGTTGCGAGATTTCTTTCCCAACAACGCAGTTGAGTATTTTGTCAGCTACTACGATTATTATCAGCCAGAAGCGTATATTGCCGTTACTGACACTTATATTGAAAAAACGGCAGCGATTAATGATGAAATAGATATGTTGCGGCATTCAGCGACGCGATCGCTTTTTGAACGCCGTGATGTCATTGTCGTTGCTTCCATCAGTTGCATCTACGGTTTAGGAATGCCAGCAGAATATCTGAAAGCTGCCATCCCCCTTCAGATAGGTATGGAAGTAAATCAACGCCAAATTTTACGGGATTTGGCAAATGTTCAATATACCCGCAACGACATAGAAATGGGTCGGGGAAAATTTCGCGTCCGTGGTGATGTCTTAGAAATTGGCCCAGCTTATGAAGACCGAATAATTCGTGTCGAATTCTTTGGTGATGAAATTGACGCGATTCGCTATATTGACCCGGTGACAGGTGAAATTCTCAAAAGTTTGGAAGCAGTGAATGTTTACCCTGCGCGTCACTTTGTCACCCCAGAAGAACGGTTAGAAGTAGCTTGTAATGACATCGCAGCCGAATTAAAACAGCAAAAACTAGATTTAGAACAAGCTGGGAAACTATTAGAAGCGCAACGCATAGATCAACGTACACGCTATGACCTAGAAATGCTCCGTGAGGTAGGTTACTGCAACGGAGTTGAGAACTATTCCCGTCACTTAGCAGGAAGACAAGCTGGAGAATCACCAGAATGTTTAATTGATTATTTTCCCAAAGATTGGCTACTAATTATTGATGAATCTCACGTTACAGTGCCACAAATTCGCGGCATGTATAACGGTGATCAAGCTAGAAAAAAAGTTTTAATTCAACATGGATTTCGGCTTCCGAGTGCTGCTGATAACCGTCCTTTAAAAGCCGAAGAATTCTGGGAAAAGGTGAATCAGTGTATTTTTGTTTCAGCAACTCCCGGAAATTGGGAATTAGAAATTTCTGAAGATCATGTAGTTGAGCAAGTGATTCGACCAACTGGGGTAGTTGATCCAGAAATTTCTGTGCGTCCCACAGAAGGACAAATTGATGATTTGTTAGGCGAAATTAAAGATAGAGCCGATCGCCATGAACGAGTGTTAATTACCACATTAACCAAGCGCATGGCGGAAGATTTAACAGAATATTTGCAAGACCGCAGTATCAGGGTACGGTATTTACATTCCGAGATTACTTCTATTGAGCGCATTGAAATTTTGCAGAACTTGCGCGAGGGAAAATTTGATGTTTTGGTTGGTGTGAATTTGCTGCGGGAAGGCTTGGATTTACCTGAAGTTTCCTTAGTAGCAATTATGGATGCAGATAAAGAAGGTTTCTTACGAACCGAGCGTTCCTTAATTCAAACTATTGGTAGAGCCGCGCGTCACGTCCAGGGACAGGCGATTTTGTATGCCGATAATATGACAGGTAGCATGATTAAAGCTATTGATGAAACAGATAGACGGCGTGGTATTCAAACAGCACATAATCGACTGCATGGGATTATACCACAAACGATTGTGAAAAAATCAAGTAATGCGATTTTGTCTTTTTTAGATGTATCTCGGCGGTTAAATGCAACTGACTTGAAAGTTGTAGATGAACATATAGATGAACTGCCATTAGAACAAATTCCAGGGTTGATTACTCTGTTAGAAGCGCAGATGAAAGAGGCGGCGAAGAAATTAGAATTTGAAGAGGCGGCAAAATTGCGCGATCGCATTAAACATCTGCGGGATAAAATGCTGGGACGTTAACGTGAATATACTGAGTCCTCAATTGGAGTGTGATTGAGGGAACACTGATGACCGATTGTTAATTGTAAATATCACGGCGATGCCCAACTTGATGAATTGTGATGAGTTGTGCTTCAGTATCAAAGGAATAAATAACCCGGTAGTCCCCAATTCTGAGTTTGAACAAGCCGCTTAAATCAGCACTCAAAGGTTGAGGGGTTAAGTCCTCAAAGTTCTCAGACAACCAGCGAATTTTACGCAGGATGCGCTCTTGAATAGTTGAGGTGAGAGCTTCAAACCCGATAGTCGCCTCTGATTTAAATTCGATGTCGAGCTTCATTACCAGGTCAATCCCAGGTTTTTTGCTACTTCCTCAGCAGGGATTCCACGTTCTCCAGATTGAGTCCGTTGTAGCGAGTCGAGTAGTTGCTGTTTCACTTCTGGCTTTATTTGTTTGCCTTCATCAGGATCAACTATTAGAGATTGAATCGTTTCGGCAACAGTTTCTTGAATCAGAAGCTTGAGTTCTTCGATGGTCATATCTTTGACTTGCATAGGGGATGATGGTTCGTGAGAACTACTTTTACTGTTTTACCTGCTATTGTGGCATATTGCGGCGATCGCGGCGGCATAACAAACCGCTTGCACATCGCATTAAACATCTGCGGGATAAAATGCTGGGACGTTAACGTGAATCTTATGCTCACCAATATTCGCCTAATTAGTGTTCAAAAATATCACCAAATGGCGGAAACGGGAATTTTTGATCCTGAAGAACACTTAGAATTAATAGCGGGACAAATCATCAGAATGTCAGCAAAAGGAATGGTTACTGAGCGGAGTCGAAGTACTGCTCACGAATCAGCAATTACCCGCACAGAAAGGTTATTACGCCAACGTTTGGGTGACAAAGTTTTATTAAGAATCCAGTCACCAGTGCAACTTGACGATTACTCGGAACCAGAACCAGATATTGCAGTGGTGAAGCTCAATCCATTAGATTATGATGATCACCATCCCGATGCTTCCGAAGTATTTTTACTGATTGAAATAGCTGATTCCAGTCTTAAATACGATCGCGAAGTAAAAGCGATGGCTTCTCTTCGAGACGCTGCGCGAACGCCAACGCCAAGGGCGAACGCATACTCTAAGTCAGGGATTATTGAGTACTGGATTTTAGATGTCAATGGACGCAAGTTGTATATGTATCGTCTCCCCAGTCCAGACGGTTATCACAGTGAGAGCATACTTGCAGAGGATGTGACAATTTCACCTTTAGCCTTCCCTGATTGTGCGTAGGCGTAGCCCGTCGTAGACATCGCTATTCGGGAATTATTGCGAAAAATCTAGGAGGCGATCGCCAGAAAGCACCTGCGGAATAAAATGCTGGGACATTAGTGCTTAGTCAGGATAGCAATAAAGAGAACACCTTTTTTCGCTATCCTAGAACTGTCGAATCCATTAAAGTGTAGACATCACAATATTTTGAGCATCGGTTTTGGAGCATCGCTGATTTGTACCGATAAGTGCAGTTTGAAACCAAAACCACTGATGAAGATGCCTAGACACGCGATGTCATTTCCGAAGGAAAAACAAACGATGAGCCTTACGTTTTATTACGCCCCCATGTCCACCGCGAGCATCACCGAAGCCGTTCTCGCAGAGCTTGGCATCTCGTGTGAGCGCGTGAAGCTCGACATCAGTGCGGGCGACACTAGGAAGCCGGACTTTCTCAAGGTCAACCCCAACGGAAGGGTTCCCGCAATCGTACACGAGGGGATGCCTATCTGGGAGTCGTCAGCCATCACGATGTACCTCGGCGAAGTCTTCGGTGTAGACGCCAAGCTATACCCGGCTTTAGGCCCGAAGCGAGGCGAGGCGATGAAATGGATCGCTTGGAGCAATGTAACACTGGCTGAAGCCGCAGGCAGACTCGCTGCTTCACTTCCAACTGACAATGAAGGAGCAGTCCAGTCAAACTCCTTGGATTGGGTGTCTCCTGAACAGCGCAGCGCGACCGCAGTGGAGAAGGCAAAAACTGATCTCGCCCGCTGCCTCAGCATTCTCGATAGCGGCTTAGAAGGGGAATCGTTCTTGCTCGGCAACTACAGCCTCGCGGATACACATCTGCAAGG
>JAHCSU010000474.1 GCA_023522315.1 Nostoc sp. CCCryo 231-06 | reverse complement strand
TAACTCTACTACGGCAGCCCTATCTCTTCATACTCTTTTTTTGGCTAAGGTATTGATAGACGGGATGATTTTTGGGCTACCACTTCTAACAAACAGCTTAACTTCCTCCAGCACGTCAAAACTCTGCTGCAAATTAACGGTAAAGCTGCGGTGGTGGTTCCTGATAATGTTTTATTTGAAGGCGGTGCAGGGGAAACCATCCGCAAAAAGTTATTGCATGAATGCGATGTCCACACTTTACTGAGACTGCCTACGGGGATATTTTACGCCCAAGGTGTGAAAGCTAATGTTTTATTTTTTGACCGTAAACCCGCCAGTGCGACCCCTTGGACAAAGAAGCTTTGGATTTACGATTTTAGGACTAACCAACATTTCACCCTCAAAACTAACACACTGCGTTCCGAAAACCTGCAAGACTTTATTCAGTCATTTAACCCACATTCCGCACTTCATCGTGTAATACACGAAGATTTCCAATGTCTGGCTAATGGTGGTTAAATAGCAATCACAAATTACCAACATTTGTCAGTATTAATACTTAAGCATTGAGCATTATCAGGAAATCTTCTTGAATATCAATGTGTTACATCTTGAAGTGCGGAATGTCGGATTAAAGCTATCACCGCTTTTGTCTCAGTATTGACAGCCATAGAACTTGTGCCATTAATACCCCAGGCACTGGCTCTACCGAGTCATACCCAACTAGAGGCTGCAAACTCCCAACTAGCAAAGGAAATTGCTGAACGCATACGGACTGAGGAGGTGTTGAGGGAAAGTGAACAACGCTGGCAATTAGCTTTGCGCGGCAATAATGATGGAATTTGGGACTGGAATGTTAAAACCAATGAAATGTTCTTCTCGGTTCGCTGGAAGGAAATGCTCGGTTACAAAGACGAGGAAATTTCTAACTATTTAGATGAATACCTGACACGAGTGCATCCTGATGATCTTGACTGGGTGACACAAGCATTTCAAGATCATTTTGCTCATAAAACACCGTTTTACACTATCGAGTATCGATTTTTATGTAAAGATGGCACTTACAAATGGATTTTGGATCGAGGTCAAGCACTGTGGGATGAAGATGGTAACGTAGTGCGGATGGTAGGCTCGCATACTGACATCACTGAGCGCAAGCAAGCAGAGGATACACTAAGTAGCCTACTTAACCAACTAGAAAACAAGGTTGAGCTACGGACAGCAGAGTTAACAAGAATTAATCAATCACTACAGGCAGAAATTACTGAGCGCCAGCGAATAGAACAAGCATTGCGGGAAAGCGAACAGCAATTCCGTGCTGCATTCCATCAAGCTGCTGTTGGCATCGCCCACGTAGCTATAAATGGAAGCTGGCTGTTAGTTAACCAGAGGCTTTGCGATATTGTCGGTTATACACCCGAAGAACTACAGTTGCTAACTTTCCAAGATATTACTCACCCAGATGATATTGATGCCGACCTGAAATATGTTGATCAGATTTTAGCAGATAATATTCAAACTTATTCGATGGAAAAGCGCTATTTCTGCAAAGATAGCTCCATTGTTTGGGTTAATCTCACCGTATCTTTAATGCGCGAACCGAGTGGGGAGCCAAAGTATTTTATTTCTGTGGTCGAAGACATTAGCGAACGGCAAGCCGCACTGCGCGATCGCAAGCAGTGGGAGGAGCAAATTCAAGCATCACTCTTAGAAAAAGAGGTGTTATTAAAAGAAATTTACCATCGTGTCAAAAATAATTTACAGGTTATTTCTAGTCTATTAAGCTTGCAATCTGCTTATGTCAAAGATTCAGACGATTTAATAATATTTAAACAAAGCCAGCAGCGAATTGCATCAATGGCTTTAGTTCACGAAAAATTGTATCAGTCTCAAGACTTAGCAAGGATTAATTTTGGTGAATATATTCGAGATTTGGTAGCAAGTTTATTTAGTGCTTATGAAGTCAATGAAGATGCGATCGCTCTGAGAGTAAATATCGATCAGCAAGTATTTCTCGGCTTGGATACAGCAATTCCTTGTAGCTTAATTATCCATGAGCTTGTATCTAATTCTTTAAAATATGCATTTCCACCAGGTAGAAATGGTACGATTTATATCGAGATGAGCAAAAATACTGCTCGTAAGATTACACTTATAGTTCGTGATGATGGAATTGGTTTACCATCAAATTTCAATTTTAAAGATATGGCGTCTTTAGGCTGGCAGTTAGTAGATGCTTTAACCAATCAACTTACAGGTAATATCGATATCCAAGGTGCTATTGGAGTAGAATGTCAGGTGAAATTTACATTAATATAAAATGACTAAAATATGACAAAGGCAAAAATTTTAGTTGTAGAAGATGAAGCTATTGTTGCTAAAGATTTGCAGTATCGACTTATAAAATTCGGTTACACGGTTCCTGTTATAGCTTCTTCAGGAGAAGAAGCAATTAATAAAGCAGTAGAAATATCTCCCGATTTAGTGCTAATGGATATTAAGCTAAAAGGTTCAATGGACGGCATAGAAGCTGCTCAAGAAATCTATAAGCGTTTGGATATTCCAGTAATTTATTTGACTGCTTATGCAGCTAAAAACACATTAGAACGAGCTAAGATAACTGAGCCTTTTGCTTACCTAATCAAACCTTTTAAAGAAAGAGAACTACAAACAAATATTGAAATAACTCTTACTAAACATGGTCTAGAAAGACAATTACAGCACTTTCGGCGGCTATGAGGTACATCCTCAAAGCTGAAAGCTATGATAGGAGAGGAGCTAGAGGAAAACTGTATTGCATAATAGCCGGAAGCGCTGTAAAGGTAAATAAAAAATGGTTAGATGCACTTTTAAAAAGTATCGGCGATGGTGTCATTGCTAGCGACATGCGAGAATTAATAACTTTTATGAATCCGGTTGCCGAAAATCTAACCGGATGGAAACAGGAAGAAGCTTTTGGTAGGAATTCATCAGAAATATTCAATATTGCTAATGCAGAAACTCATGACTCTATTGAAAGCCCAATCGTAAAAGTCCTTCAAAATGGTATTATCATCAGTATCCCAGCAGAAACTATTCTGATTACTAAAGACGGTGAAGAAATACCAATTGATGACAGTGTTGCACCAATAAAAGATGTTCAAGATAATATTACAGGTGCTGTATTAGTTTTTAGAGATATAACTGAGCGCAAACGAGCGATTGAGGCGCGTAAAAAGCAAATTGAGCAAGAGCAACTTGTGGTGCAATGGGAGGAGATAAATCGACTCAAAAATGACTTTTTGAATTTAGTTTCCCATGAACTGCGATCGCCTCTGAGTAATATGAAGATGATGATTCAAATGATACAATTATCTACTAATACTCAGGAAACTCAACGCTATCTAGAACTGATGGCAGGCGAGTGCGATCGCGAGCTAGGATTAATTAACGATCTACTAGACTTACAACGCTTGGAAAGCTCATCCTATCCAGTGATGACACCTGATGCGTTGCTCTTACAACAGTGGTTACTTTGGGTTATTGAGCCGTTTCAAATCCGTGTTCAAGAACATCAGCAAACTCTACAGATAAATCTCCCTTCAAATCTCCCGCCATTGTTCTCAGATGGCATTAGCTTGGAACGAATTTTAGTAGAATTGGTCAATAACGCCTGTAAATACACACCTACGGGTGGTGAAATTGTCCTAAGTGTACGTCACAATTCCTCGGAAGTGGCCGCAAAAACTATTATTACTATCAGTAATTCAGCAGAAATTTCGATAACAGAGTGACCACGAATCTTTGAGAAATTTTATCGCGTTCCCAATGCAGACATCTGGAATCAAGGTGGTACGGGATTAGGTTTACCTATAGTACAGAAATTAACCGAACAACTGCAAGGAAACATTCAAGTAGAAAGCGGTAACGGATGGACGACATTTACTGTCACATTAACTGATTTATAGGTTTTTAGCTTCTATTATAATTTTATAAAATTTCTTTCATTTTAAGTTGACACGTATGCACATCTATACTCCCCTACAGCCGATTTATGTATCAGAAATATTTTTGGAAATGGTATGAGATAATTAAAACAAATTATTAAATCCAGAAAAATGTCATTAGCTACATCTTCCATGCCTCAAGGCTTTAGTGCATTTATTACTAATTTAGGAATACGAGATACAACTGATGATTTTGTATTTATTAAATCATCAGTTCCTTGTATTGCTGATGGAGTCTTTACTCAAAGTCTTTTTGCTGGGCCAAGTGTTACTATTAGCCGCGATCATTTAAAAGATTCACAAGCACAAGGAATTGTCGTTATATCTAAGAATGCAAATGTAGCTAATGGTTCTGTTGGCATCGCTGACGCTCAAGAGGTTCTGCAATTAGTTGCAACTGAAACTGGAATTGCTGCACATAATATTGTGATAGCTTCTACAGGTGTAATTGGCAGACGTTACCCGATTGAAAAAATCCGGGCAGGTTTATTAGGATTGGGGAAAAATTTGACTGCTGCTGATTTTAATGCCGCAGCCCGTGGTATTATGACCACCGATACAGTACCGAAACTAGCTACACGACAAATAGGCAATGCCAAGCTGGTAGGAATTGCCAAAGGTGTCGGCATGATTGAGCCTAATATGGCTACACTCCTAACTTTCTTTTTTACTGACGCGGCAATTTCTGCAAACAGCCTTCGTTCTATTTTTCGCTCTACTATAGATAAAACCTTTAATTGTCTGAGTGTAGACACTGACACTTCTACTAGTGACTCCGCCGTGATTCTAGCTAATGGAATAGCCGGTGAAGTTTCAGAAGCAGATTTTGCCAGTGCATTGCAAGAAGTTGCACAAGAATTGGTGTTGAAAATTGCCAGAGATGCAGAAGGCGCTACCAAAATTATTGAGGTGACTGTAGATTCAGCAATTAACTATGCACAAGCTAAAACAGTAGCTAAAGCAATTGTGAATTCACCATTAGTAAAAACTGCCGTTTATGGAGCAGATCCGAATTGGGGACGAGTCGCTATGGCTATAGGGAAATGTGAAAATGAATACCAGATTAATCCAGAACTAGTTCTTATTAGTTTTGATAAAGTGAAAGTTTATCCTAATAGCTTAACTGATGAAAATCTGGAACAGTTGCGGCAAATTATGTCCAAAGATAAAGTAGATATCCATGTTAGCCTCAATATTGGCAAAGCCTCTGCAACTGTATGGGGTTGCGATCTTTCAGAGGGTTATATAGAAATTAATGGTAAATACTCAACTTGATTAACAAGAAGAGACGCTAAATTTCGCGTCTCTACATAGGTTGATGCTACCCTTCATCGGAACCCCACCCCGGCAGCAGTTTTGTAGGGTGTGTTATGCCGTAGGCTAATGCACCATCCCAGATTTTTGGTGCGTAATTGCTTTGTCCAAAAAGTTGACGCAGGTAGTTAATATGTAATATAGTATGTTACATAAAGAATAAGTTAGATTAAAAAGGCTTACTAGGCAGTACAGCACGGTGAAAATAAAATTACCATTTGTACTCAATTAGTTAATATTACGAGAAAATTTTTTTAAATCTCATACTTAACAGAAAATTACTCGATCAACGCTGCATAAATAATAAATATGGATTTTGACTATTTTAGAAGCAATGAAGGCACTCCTACAAATAATACCCGGCAAAGCTTGCTTGCTAGCGGTTGGCGACCGTTTAACCGAGAATTAGACTGGGGGTTTTTGTGGCAACTGTTGTATAGTGACTCCCGCGAATTAACTCAAAAAAGTTTCAATTTAGTGAGTAATGTTGCTGATATTTTGGGACGAAATAATTATGCTTGGTGGGCTAATTTATTAAATGTTGTATCTGATAATACCCGCTACGAAGTTGAAAAGTTTTGGAATTACATCACGCCAGATCCTCAATCACCAGATCATCGCTACAAAGATGTTTTGAGTACGGAAACGCCCATCGTCCAATTTGTCAGTCGTAGTAGCATTCCCATTGATTATGTTCTTAATCGACTGCAAGAAATTACTGTATTGCGAGTTTTAGGAGTGTTGGGGAATCCTGACATTATTACCCAATATTACTCAGAAAGAGATTTTTATTTCCCTATAGATAAATTTATTAGCTGGGAACGTTTAGACGTTATCAATACTGTTTATGCTTACTGGGCGAAGCATGACGTTTGGTTACAAATTGATCCCTACGATCGCGGGCGAAGACAATATACTTTAATGGCGAAAAATCTCGCGCCACTTATTAGCAAAGCGACTTACGACTTAGCAGTGATGCTGAGTGGATATCAAAGTCGTGTAGGCAAGGTTCACAGTCAATTTAACATTCGCACATTTCCAGCAGATATCCAAAACTTTACTGATTCTGTGCAACAAGCGATTCTTAATCAAAACCAGTTAGCGGTTGTTGTACATGGGCAACCAGGTACAGGTAAAACAGTTTGGACACAGGCAGTAGCAAAAGAAATTCTTGTACCTTTGGGGTATGTAATTTTTATTTTAGATCATGATGCGATCGCTAACTTTGTCCCACCAACTTACATAGAGCGTATTTGTATCGTTATTAACGAAGCTGATAATCTAGCGCAAAATCGTGCTTCCGAGGTAGCGCAATACAATAACAAAACCGAACACATTCTGAGTTTGCTAGATGGCACTTTGTATCAGAGTGTAATTGATGAGTCTGGTATTCAGATGCAGCAACGCTTAGTTGTGTTGATGACTTGCAATACTACTGAAAGATTAGATCCAGCCATGTTACGTAAAGGCAGGGTGGATTTAATATATGAGTTCACACAACTATTTATTTGAAGTTTCAGCAATTTTGCCAAAGTTTTACCTGTTTTTGTGATACACGTTGATGCTCTTTGCGCCAAGCTTGGGGAGGTAAACCGTGATGTTGGCGAAACTGGCGGGAGAAATGAGACACATCCTGATAGCCCAACGCTTTCGCTATCTTTTCGACTGTCTGATCATTATTTTGGAGTAGAAAACGTGCTCCGGCCATCCGGCGTTTGACAATCCAGCAGTTTACAGTCTCGCCTGTCTGCTTTGCTACTCGGTTAGTCAAGTAAGCAGGTGAGTAACCAACAGCAACAGCCACATCACACAAAGTAATTCCTTGATGATAATGGGCTTCGATAAAGTCAAAAACTTCTTTTAATTGGGGAATGTATGGAAAAATTGACTTGTGAGGGATCATGATTTCTGTATCAGGGGCTTCTCTACTAGAGGCTTCTGTACCAGAGGCTGACGCTCCTAACGTCGCTACCGCTTCGCTATCGCCAACGCCAACACCTTCAGCGATCGCTGTGGTATTATCTGCAAATACTGATTGTGGAGCTTTTTCCAATTTCATAGCCCACCAGTATTGGAGAGTAGCTTGCTTTTGCAAACGAATAGCGATCGCTCTGAGCAATTCGTCTAGTGTAGAGGGTTTGGTAAGATAGTCGTCTGCTCCTAATTCCATAGCTTTGCGAACATCTGCTTTGGTACTACTACCAGTCAAGAAAATGAAGGGAATAATTGCTGTAACAGGATCTTGGCGTAGCGTAGTTAAAACGCTATAACCATCCATATCAGGCATTGTGATATCGCAAATCACTAAATCGGGTATATGTTCTTGTGCTTGTTGGATACCAGCAAGACCATTGTTAGCACCTATCGTATCAAAACCTTTAGCCTCAAGACCCATTAAATAAAGATTACGGGTAACGTTATCATCTTCAATGACGAGAATTTTCTTTGGTGATTCTTGCATAGCTTTGTATTACCATAACTTTTTGCAGAAGCTGCTTACTATCCTCTTTGGTGAGTATGTAAATAGCATGAGATTAATTACTTTGTTCCGAGAGTTATGATTGTTAAGCTGTTAATTAAGAATTATCTTAATTTCAACATTCACAACTCGGAACTACTAAACTCTGATTTGATTAATGGCAACATCACAGTAAATGTAGTTCCCACATCAACTTGACTTTCTACAGAGACTTGACCGTGATGTAAATCTACAAGGGTTTTAAGAATTGATAGCCCTAATCCAGTACCAGGTATACTATCAATATTCGTACCACGGTAAAATGGCTCAAATATTCGTTGTTGATCTGTTACTGAAATACCGATCCCCCTATCTTTGACCCGAAAAATTACTTTTTCATTTTTGCAAGAAAGTTTCAAATCAATTGGAATATGTGAGGGAGAATACTTTATTGCATTGTCAAGTAAATTTTTCAAAATTGGCTCTAACAGTTTTTTATCAATGCAGGCTGTTAAAGAGTTATCTTTACTTACAAAATTAATCGGAACTTGGCTAACGCTCATCTGCATTTGGGCAACTAAATCTTTACAGAACTCAACTAACTCAAGTGGTTTGGGTTCACAGTTTATTTTTGCTGCTTCTGCCTTAGAGAAGAACAAAATAGCATCCAACATCTGACTGAGTTGTTCGGTAGCTTTTTCAATGTGATCTAGTAGTGGTTGTATTTTCTTCTGTGTACGTTTGTCTACTTCTTCCTTTAGTAAGCTATTAGAAAATGAAACAATATTCAGTGGTGTACGGAATTGATGGCAAACCATAGAAAGAAAACGCGCTCTCAGTTCACTAAGTTGTTTTGCTTGTTCTAAAGCTTGGTTAAGACTTAATTCTGCATATTTGTAATCGGTAATATCGATACCTGCAATCATTTCTACTGGTTTTCCACCAAAATCCAGCCCCCCATCCAGCATTGCAACCGCGCAAGCTAGCCAGCGCTCCGTACCGTTTTTTGTCAGAATATTCATCTCCTGATATTCAAACTTACTTGCTTCACCCTGCTTACGTATCTGCCTGCGTTTTTTGCTTTTAATCAGTCTGCGAAGATCAAATCCTGTTAGCAGTTCCTCTTTTGTGTAGCCAGTGAGTTGCTCTACTGCTGGATTTATATAGCAAAGCCGCGTGCCTTGAATCAAAAAAGTGCTAGTATCTGCCGTTTCTGCTAAAGTCCGAAATCTAGCTGCGTTCAGCCGTAATGCTTCTTCAGTCCGTTTCGATTCGGTAATGTCCCAAATGCTCCACACTCTACCAATAATTTTGCTATCGAGCCACTGAGGCTTAGAGTAGTGTGCAAAAACTCTTCCATCTTTCAACTCCAGAATGTCGTAGCTCTCGAAATCAGATTGGCTAGACACTTCCCAAATCAGCCGACTAAAGGCTTGTGGGTCTTTAAGTTGGTTCTCAAAAAAGGCTTTGCATCGAGGACATTTCTTAGATAGTATTAGGGACTCCGGGATCTGCCACATATCCACAAATTTCTGATTCAAGCTCAGAATATCCCCCTCAAAGTTAACTGCAACAATACCAATGGCAGTCGATTCGAGAGTAGAACGAAGTAAAGAAAGGGATGTTTCTAATTCTACTTCTTTTGCTTTAAGTTGAGAAAATTCCTGTTGCAAATTTTCTTTGGCATCCCTTAATTCATCAGTCCACTTTTGCACGCTCAGTTCTACTATTTCATCACTTATTTCACGAGCAAAAGCACAGCCAAATTCCATATCTTGTTGTTTTACATGGCTAATGGATATTTCTACCAGAAATATCCGACCTCTTTTTGTCCGGTAACGAGATTTAAAGGTAAGGGAATTCTGTGAGCTAATATCTGACCAATTGTGTAGAGAAAAATCTACATCTATATCATGCAGCCTCATGGAAAGTAATTCCTCACGGGAATACTCAGTCATCCGACAAGTAGCATCGTTGACGTAGAGAAACTGGGCGTTTTCTCCTAAACAGAAGGCTGCATCTACAGCGTGATTTATTAGGAAGTGAGCAAACTTCATCTCTACTTCCGGTTGTAGTACCCATTGATTTTTTGATCTAGCTAATGTAGAATCGCCAGAATTCATATTCCTACTTCCTCCTGGTAATCAATTAGTACCCATTAATGAGTTAATAGTCATAACTTACTAAAATCCTTGGGGCACCGTTAGGCTGTTCAAAAATAAGATTAGTTAGTAAATTAAAAAATATTACTAATCCTGTTAACAAAACTTATCATACCAATAAAAAAGGAATTATTAAACCAAATTTTCCTAAAAAAAACTAAATATTTAAAATTTATTGTTTTTGGACTAAACAGCTTTTTATAGGTACACAAAATTTAGACGAATCAAATCTTGATTAGTCAATAAATTTTATTAGATAAGAGTTCAAAACTTTTAATCTATAAGTAGAAAAGATATTTTACATTTAAATTACGCCTGCACCAGAGCCAACTTCAGGTTTATGGCTCACCAACCAAGGCTTTTGACGAACTATTGGTGTAGAGTGGTTTGATTCTGAACATAAATGAATTTGCAGTGCTGGGTTTGGCTTAAATAAACAAATGTTACTCCTCAACTTATTTTCTTAAATTATCTTAACCTACTCTCTCAGAAATTTAACTACAGAAGAATATCCTTAGCCATCCGTCCTCAGAAGTACATTTATATTAGAGGCATCACCGTTATTTTCCGTATATTGAGGTATTTTTGTTACACAGTAAAGACTTTTGTTGATAATATACGGTATATATGCTGGATTATAGTGTCAAAAAATAATAAACTTTATCATAGAGTCACCTACTTAGTATTTAGCCATCTCTCCAAGGAAAGATAAAAGTTAAATAATTGTGTGTTTCTCGTTACAAACAATTGCATCAATAAGTTCTAAGTGGCAATATAAAGACCGCCCAACTATTGTAATTAGGCTCATGCTTTAATTCTGATAATTTGTAAAGGCGAGTTCAAGAGTGAATAATCAAGCTTTATTCTAGACTGTTGGCTCCTTCGGGATGAGGCTCCAAAACTAGGACTTACGCACTAAACATGCCCCAAACCCATTAAGAACAAGGCTTTTAAGATTCTCTCGGTTGGAGAAAGTGGTGTAGGGTAGGGGAAATCTAGAAGCAAAAGAATTGACAACCAGATCAAAAGATTTTCTATTGTACATTTGATAATGTGTTTTTACAGCGATGCCTAGGTTGGGCTACGCCTACGCAGTTTTCAGAATAACTAAGTTGGAAATGTCCTAATCAAGATAAAAGCGAAAGAATTAACAGCCTCATCAAAAGATTTTTCATTGTAAATAGGTTTGTATCATAGTACCCATCACCAGGTAAGCGCCTCCCCAAGAGGCTCAATAATTAAAGCAGCGTTATTAAACTTAACTATATTGAGTTTTGTAAAGTTTATGAGAAGCGCTTGGATTAAGGTTATTTGCTGGTTTATAGCCCTTTATATGGTTTAGTTTTTCCCCGCCAACCTACTTAAGCACTGTAGTCATCATACTAAAAACGAAAGATTTGACACCCTCATCAAAGAATATTTGATTGCACAACAGTCTTTATGTCCCTTATTCTGGTCATAAGAAGCACAGTATTGATTGCTGTATGCTTTTGGTAAAAATTTTTGGTAATGCGCTCACAAGCATCAATCAGCAGCGATTAACCGTTTCTACGAACGACCAAGCTAGGTAATAGCTGTGAAAGCAACAAAGTCGTTTGTATTAAATATTTTCATCACTGTGATTGTAAACTAGAAAGCCTTTGTGTAATTTTATGTAACTGCGTGAAACTAATGAGTCAAAACTATACTGGTTCAAACTCTCCTCTAATCACAACTGAGCCATACAAGGAATTTCCAGCAAACAGATATGTAGAGTCTGTGTCTGACGTTTCTCGCCAGGTTGATGAATCGGAGAATAATAACGAAGTTCAGCCTTTTTTAAACGACGAGACACCCCCAACCCTCTCAGTTGCCGATGCGATCGCTCAGATGCTGGTAAATTTGGGAGTAAACTACGCTTTTGGTGTCGCAGGTGGTGCGATGGCAAGCCTTTGGGGTGCGCTGTCAAATAGCAGCATCGACGTGTTGAACTTCCGCCATGAAGCAGGAGCAGCATTTGCAGCGACCGAAGCATACTTTGCCAATAATCGCCCCACTGTAGTTTTTACCACAGCAGGGCCGGGGATCACTAACGCCCTCACCGGATTATTTGCGGCTCGTGGTGAAGGTGCAAAGGTCATTTTGTTGTCGGCTTGCACCTCAGCACCACAACGTGGACGTTGGGCAATTCAAGAAACCAGCACTTACACATTGCCCAGTGGGGGAATTTTTACCCCAGGAGCGTTATTCAACTATGCAATCACCATTGAATCTGCGGCTCAACTACCGCAGATTTTCCGCAAACTTGCTTTAGCTATGGCGCAACCAGGCGGATTTGTCGCCCATTTGAGCATTCCCACCGCAGTGCAAGCAAGTTTAGTTGAGAATATATCCTTGCCTAAACTAGATGTGACTCCATTTCCGATGACTGCTTCCAAACAAGCGATCGCTAAATCTGTAGAGTTATTATCATCTGGCCGCTTTGCTATCTGGGTTGGTTTCGGTGCGCGTGACGCAGCAGAGGAAATTATTGAACTCGCTGAAAGAACGGGAGCAGCTGTCATGTGCTCACCCCGTGCTAAAGGTATCTTCCCTGAAGATCATCCCCAGTTTGTGGGTGTTACAGGTTTAGGCGGTCATGCTTCCGTCTTAACTTATATGGAACAGCAACCTCCACTCCGCACCCTCGTATTAGGAACCCGCCTTGGTGAACCGACTTCTTTCTGGAGTTCGGCGCTAGTTCCAAAAGAAGGTTTTATCCATGTAGATATTGATCCCGAAGTGCCAGGTGTAGCCTATCCACACGTTGAAACTTTCGGAGTTCGGTCTGACATCAAAGCTTTTGTGGAAGAGTTATTGCAGCAAATACCAGATGCTCCTAATTCCACAATGCCGCTACCTCGTCCAGAACACAAAGCAATTGATCCTGCACCAGAGGCAGATTATCCAGTGCGGCCAGAAGTATTGATGGCAGCAATTCAAAAGATAATTGTTGAAAATACCGATGCCATAGTAATGGCGGAGTGTGGTAACTCCTTTACTTGGTCAACTCATTTACTGCAATTTTCCGAAGCCAATCGTTACCGAGTCAGCACCGGAGTCGGCGCAATGGGTCACGCCGTCACCGGAGTATTGGGTGCAGCCCTGGCGAGCAATAGCAAAGCTGTAGCGATTGTCGGCGATGGAGCAATGCTGATGAATAACGAAATCAGCACAGCTGTGAAATACAAAATTCCTGCAATCTGGATTGTACTCAACGATGCGCGTTACAACATGTGCCATCAAGGGATGAAAGTTTTGGGATTAAAGGGCGCAGATGCAACACTTCCACCAACAAACTTCGCCATGATTGCTCGTGGTATGGGAGCAGAAGCGATCGTAGTCGTCAAAGAGTCAGATATCGAAGCAGCATTAGAACAAGCGATCGCATCAAATGCTCCCTTTCTGATCGATGTAGTGATTGACGCTGATCGGCCAGCACCCTCTGGTGCACGTAATAAAGGTTTAGCAGCACAAGGAGTCAAATCAAGTTCGGCTAAAAATCCAGCCAAGCAAGTTTCATTTCCAATGGTTTAACTTTCTAAACCTGACAATTCTTTCAATTGTTATAGACACTAAAACATCTTAAGCATTCAGCAAAAGACAAAGGATGAATTTAGAAGCGGTAAAAACTTTATTCCAGCCAAAAAACTACACCCAATAAACTGGAATTTTTGATTTTTAGAACATTATTCTTCTTTGCTTCATCCTATCTTAATATTCCAGAGCGTTTTTGTGTCTATATCTTTACATTTTGTAATAGTCAATTACTTTCTCTAACCAATCCAAACAATATCGAGAGGTGAAAATGCTGCTATTTGAAACTGTTAGAGAAATGGGTCACGAGCAAGTTCTGTTTTGTCATGGTAAAAATCCCGAAATTAAGGCAATTATTGCTATCCATGACACAACATTGGGCCCAGCGATGGGAGCTACAAGACTCTTGCCTTATGTCAACGAAGAAGCTGCTTTAAAAGACGCACTTCGTCTGAGTCGTGGGATGACATATAAAGCCGCCTGTGCCAACATCCCGGCTGGTGGCGGAAAAGCAGTCATTATCGCTAATCCTGAAAATAAAACAGATGATTTGTTGAGAGCTTACGGACGTTTTGTTGATAGTCTGAATGGGCGTTTTATTACCGGACAAGATGTCAACATTACCCCTGGTGATGTCCGAACAATCAGTCAAGAAACGAAACATGTTGTTGGGGTATCAGAAAAATCTGGCGGGCCTGCTCCCATAACATCACTAGGAGTTTTTCTAGGAATTAAAGCTGCTGTGGAGTCTCGTTGGCAAAGCAAAAGACTTGATGGCATGAAAGTTGCAGTTCAAGGTCTAGGAAATGTAGGTAAAAACCTCTGTCGCCACTTACATGAGCATGATGTCAAGCTTTTTGTTAGCGATGTAGATCCAGTAAAAGCGGAAGAAGTAAAACGGCTTTTTGGCGCAACGATTGTCGAACCCACCGAAATTTATTCTCTTGATGTAGATATATTTGCTCCTTGCGCTTTAGGAGGAATTCTTAATAGTCATACAATTCCCTTCTTAAAAGCTTCTATTATTGCTGGCGCAGCTAATAATCAGTTAGAGAATGAGCAACTACATAGTCAAATGCTTGCCAAAAAAGGGATACTTTACAGCCCTGATTATGTAATTAATGCTGGAGGGCTAATCAATGTTTACAACGAAATGATTGGCTATGACGAAGAAAAAGCTTTTAAGCAAGTGCATAACATTTATGACACACTACTAGCAATTTTTGATATTTCTAAACAGCAGGAAATTACTACCAACGATGCTGCCAAACGATTAGCAGAAGACCGCATTCAGAGCAGTAAGCGAAACAGGACTCAAGCGATCGCAGCTTAATTTTTATTATCTTAAGGAGGAAAAAGTGGAAAAGAATACCTTTGCAACATCAGCTTACATCGCTACTTCACCAGAGAGCGCCTTTGAGTATCTTTGTAGTTTAAAAAACTTAGACGAATGGACGCTTTATAGCCGGATGAAAGAGCAAGTTGACGAAGATACCTGGCTCGGAACTGCGTCTGGTTATCACAAAAACCTCTATTATCATGTTAAAAAATTAGAAAATCCGCTTTTCTATGGTATTGAGTGGCACTGCGGATTAGAGTATCAGAAATATTTTCAGGTTTACCCAGTTTTGCTGTTTCCTACAGATTATATTGAGCCGGGAACAGATGAAAAAGGTGTATACTTCCATTGGTTGAGCTTTGTCGATCCAAAACGACAAACTCAGATGATTATGCAGGGAATTCACACGGTACACACTTCCGAGTGTCGTTCTCTAAAAGGTAATTTGGAACGCAAGGCTGGTCTGACCGCAGCAGCCAAAGGAAGCCACTTTATCGATACTGACACTATCTATGTTGATGCCCCAATTGAAATCGGCATTGAATACTTAAAAGACCTACAAAACATAGATGAATGGGCACATTTACTGCGTCCAAATGGTGATATTACTTCTGATTCAGGTGAATTCAAAGATGAATATGACCAGAAAGTAAAAGTTTCCGTGCGGGTTCATAGTCTGAGCAAATACTACTTGCTTGAACAAGAACATTTTTATCCAGACTACGAATATTATCAGCGTTCTGTAGCGTTACTCATCCCAACCGCCTATGCTTTCGCCGATCCCGAAGCATCTGGTTTCATCCTGCATAGAATCACATTCTGGAAAACAGATGGAACTGTTACCCACGGCAAACTTCAAATTGAAGACTTTGGCGCTGAGAGCATGAACATCAAACGTTTACTTGAAGCCAAAGCTGGCAACCTCAAATCATTTGACCGAGGAATGAGCTATCTACCAAAAACTCCAGAAGCATTAGTTACCAACTAAAACCTCAGCGTCCCTCTGCGCTTCCCTTTGCGCGACGGCAGTCGCTACAACGGGGGGAACCCCCGCAACGCGCTGCCTCCCCTTTGCGTTTAAAATTCCCCCCTCAATTCCCCACCATTAGCCGTATTGCAACACATGAAACTGAAACAACTTACCATTACCATCCTCACTTTTTGTGTTGCCGCTTTTTCTGGAATCAAAGCTGCCTCAGCTGCATCCTTTTCAGTAATCGCCGACGGTCTATATAACGCCGGAGGTCTGAGCTTCAGCCCTGATGGTAATCTCTATGTTACAGAGGCAGGAATAGGGGGAAGTGGAGGTTGTGTTCCACCATCAAGCGGGCAAGGCGATTCTTTATGCTATGGCACAAGTGGGGCAGTTACCAAAATTGAGAATGGTAAAACCGAGCGCATACTTACAGGACTTCCTTCCTTAGCATTACCAGATGGGACTGGAGCCGCCGGCCCTCGTGATATCAAATTTGATGCTCAAGGTAAACCTTATATTCTAATTGGGTATGGCGCTAATCCGGCCTTTCGCGATCGCAATTTAGGTAACACTGACCTCGGTAAAATCATCGCTCCCGACTTTAATACCAATACCTGGAAGAGTGTTGCCGATTTAGGTAACTATGAACTCGCCAACAATCCCGATGGTGGTGATGTCGGTAGCAATCCCTTGGGTTTCGTGATAGATGGCAATAAGTTATTTGCAGTTGATGCAGGTGCAAACAACTTACTCAGCGTTAATGCTGATGGCAGTGATTTGCAGACGATAGTTGCGTTTCCCCAAGACATATTGACTAATCCCGTCTTTCCACCCTCTGGTACACCATCCAATGAACCAGCACAGGTTCCATCTCAAGGTGAATCGGTGCAACGCCCATCGCAGTTTGCAAGTCAACCAGTACCCTCAAGTGTGACCAAAGGCCCTGATGGGGCTTATTATGTCAGCCAATTTACTGGTTTTCCCTTCCCTGAAGGTGGGGCAAAAATCTATCGAGTCGGTGCTGATGGAAAACCAACAGTATATGCAGATGGTTTTACCCAACTGACAGACTTGGAATTTGATACTGAGGGCAATTTATATGCTTTGCAGTACGCCAATCAGTCAGCTTGGAAGGGTAATTTTGATGGTTCTGTCATCAAAATAGCTACCGATGGGACACGCACAACTCTTTTGAGTGGGAATGGATTAGAGTCGCCTAGCGCCATGACTATTGGTGCTGATGGTGCAGTATACGTCACAAACCGAGGCGATCGCCCTGGAGGAGGACAAGTTCTCAGAATTGAAAATATCAAATCTGTACCTGAACCTAGTTCTGCTTTAGGCATATTAGCGATCGCAGCTTTCGGCGTTGGTTGCTTGCACAAAAAGAGAGCTACTAATAAACCTCCTATAAATGGAGCAGTGGCGCTCAAGTAAAGAGTTTCAAACCAATCCTGCGTTCCTCAAAAACTGGGATTCGTTGTCTTTAAAACCATAAAAATTTCCACTTATTTAACTCTCAATCTCCAAAGGTATGAAACTCAAGTCATTTGCTCTTACATCTCTTACATTTTGTTTTGCTGCTATTTGTGGAACGCCATCTGTACAAGCTGCAAGCCTAACGACAATTGTCGATGGAGTCAGTAATGCACGAGGTGTTAGCTTTGGCCCTGACGGGACTCTCTACGTAGCAGAGCCAGGTATCGGAGGAAACGGAGAATGTCAAGCATCTCCGAGTACACTGTTTGATCCTATCTGTGCAGGTAATACTGGTTCACTCGTCAAAGTTACACCAGGCGGTCAACCACAGCGTTTACTCACTAACTTTCAGTCTCTAGCAGAACAACCTAGCGGCAACCAAGGCGCTGGTATTCAAGACATCCAATTCGATTCTCTAGGGAATGCTTATCTTCTGACTGGGTTTGCTGGTTATCCAGGAAACCGTGATTTAGAAACACTTACCCTTGGTGGTAATTTCCCCATCCCAGAACAGCAACTCGCTACTTTCCCACCATCCACACCCGATAAAGTCCTGAATACACCGCTCTTAGCACAACTTTTTAAAGTTGACTTGAACACCGGAGAACTGGACAGTATTTTCGACTTCGCCAAATATGAAATCACTAATAACCCAGACGGTGGGGATGTAGTTACCAATCCCTTTGATTTGACCATTGATGGTGATACTGCTTATGTCGTTGACGGGGGTGGAAACGCCGCTTATAAAATTAAACTTGATGGAACTGAATCTCAGGCGATCGGAATTCCGAAGAAAGTTCTTAGTGCTTCAATATTGCCACCTTTGCCACCAGGACTAGAACTTCCTCCAGGGTTAATAGACATACTTCCAGGAGGAAACATCGCACTGCAATCGGTATCTACAGGTGGCGCAATTGGTCCTGATGGAGCTTTGTATGTTGGTGAATATACAGGTTTTCCTTATCCAGATGGTGAATCCCGGATCTTCCGCATCGGTGAAGATGGGAATCCAGAGGTTTTTCTGGATGGGTTTACACACATCACTGACCTAACTTTTGATGAGCAAGGCAATTTGCTGGTGTTACAATTCAGCGACGCATCCCAGTTGACGGGTGACTTACGCTTCCTTCCTGGTTCTCTGATCCAAGTTGCTCCTGACTTAACTCGCACAACACTTGTCGCTGCTGGTGAAGGGCTGGAGTCGGCTGCTGGAATCGATATTGGCCCTGACGGGAAGATTTATATCACCAAACGCGGTGTAGGCCCAGAACTAGGGTCGGTTGTTCGAGTGGATGGTCTGGTTACACAAAAAGTCCCCGAACCTACTTCAATACTGGGCTTAGTAGCACTTGCTAGTGTAGGCGCAACTGGTGCTTTTGCCAAGGGCAAACGCCAACACAAGTTGGGTGAATTGCTACCCAAAGCAGAGATAGTCTAATTCCTCATTACCTGGTGTCAGGTAATAGTTAGAAAATAGGCTGCTGCCTCACACAGAAAGTTGCATTTCAAACAGGAGGCAACAGCCCGAATATTAGGGTTCCCGAACTAGGGCTGGGAACGAATATTAGTCTAGGAAAGAGTATACACTCATACAACCAGGACTTCAAACTCATGGGATTAGTCAAAAATTTCTCAATCGGCATTCTCGGTACTGGATTTATGGTGCTGGCAACAGTAGCCCAAGCCAAGGCTGTAACATTAACTTACGACAGAAGTATCGGTAGTCCTGGCTTCGGCCCTGGAGAACTTTTTGTTCCCCAAGGGATAGCGGTGGATAGCCAAGGGAATACCCTCATAGCTAACGGACGCGGTATTAACCCGGCGGATGGTACTCCTAACTACAACCTCGGTAACAAAATTGAAAAATTTAGTCCAAGCGGTCAGTATATTGGAGCAATTGGCTCCGGCGGCACAGGGCCCGGGCAGTTTGACGAGCCAACAACTGTAGACTTTAATCCCGTAACAGGGGATTTGTATGCAGGTGATGTTTATAACAACCGCGTGAATCAATTCGATTCTCAGGGTAACTTTATTAGATCCTTTGCAAATGGACAATTTACCCCTCTCGTAGAGGGTAGATTGTTCTTTGGGCCATCTGGTGTGACATTTGACAAAGCTGGCAACCTGTACATTGGTGATTTTAACGGCGAAAGAATCCTTAAATTCACACCTGACGGACAGCCAATTGGTGTCATTGGTGGCACTGTGGGCACTGCACCTGGGGAATTCCAAGGTGTAGCAGGTGTAAGAATTTCCCCAGTTAGTGGAAATATCTTTGTAGCTGACCAGTATAATAACCGCGTTCAAGTACTCGATCCAAATGGTAATCCTCTGTTGGCATTTGGTTCAGCAGGTAGCGAACCTGGACAGTTTCTTCAGCCAATTGGCATCGAAGTGGACGAACAAGAGAATATTTATGTAGCTGATTCTATCAACAGCCGCGTTCAGGTATTCGATAAAAACGGTAACTTCTTGACTTCCTACGGTGAAAATGCCCGCGATGCATCAGGTAATCCTGTACCGCCTCCAGCATTCACTGGCCCTCCTTTTGGCAATCCCCTCGACCTTACACCAGGCAGATTTAACTGGACAGGTGGTACAAGCCTCAAAGATGACAAGCTGTATGTGGGCGATTTCTTCCAAGGTCGTGTCCAAGTGCTAAACGTAGAAGGCAAAACTAAAGTACCTGAACCTAGTTCAGCATTGGGTTTAGCATTGCTCGGATTTGGGGCTGCTACTATCACATTGCGGAAACGTAGACAACAAAAGCCAGTCTTCAGTTTAGAGAAGTAACTGGAAAAACAGTGCTGAGTTCTGAAGCTGAAGTTTCCAGTTCTGAGGAATCTGGATTACAGCAGTTTTCATTTCTTTGAACCACATATATTGTAAGGGCACAGCATTGCTGTGCCCCTACACCGTGGTCTATTTACCTGAAAATAGCTATAAACAAAATCTAAAACTTCTGTTTCGGAGGGTGCGTTATGCCCTTTGCTAACGCACTATCTCAATAATTTCGGTGTGTTACGGTTCGCTTTAACACACACTAGGAAAATTTCAGGTTATTAAATCCGGAATAAGGGAGACAAAAGCTGGAGAACACTAATAAAGCCAAGATTATCAAGGTGCTTTCAGGACATTAAGAGTTCATGCAAATTCTGATTTATTCATACAATTATCATCCAGAGCCAATTGGTATTGCACCTTTGATGACTGAACTAGCAGAAGGGCTGGTGAAGCGAGGGCATCAAGTGCGAGTCATCACAGGTATGCCTAACTATCCTCAGCGTCAGATTTACGATGGTTATCGGGGGAAGTTATACGTTACTGAACATAAAAATGGTGTCAAAATTCAGCGTAGTTACCTGCGGATTAAGTCTAGACCTAATCTTATAGACAGGCTACTGCTAGAGTTGAGCTTTGTCTTTACGAGTTTGCCACAAGCGCTTAAGGGCGAGCGACCCGATGTAATTCTTTTAACAGTGCCGCCGTTACTAGTTTGTTTACCTGCAACCTTAATAGCTTGGCTATATAATTGCCCAGTAGTGCTGAATGTGCAAGATATCCTGCCGGAAGCTGCTGTGCGTGTTGGGCTTATTAAAAATAAGTTGATGATTCAAGCTCTGGAAGCTTTAGAAAAATTTGCCTACCGAACTGCACATACCATTAGCGTGATTGCCGATGGCTTTGTAGATAATTTAATAAATAAAGGTGTACCGGCTAATAAAATTGCCTGCATTCCAAATTGGGTGAATCTAAATTTTATCCGCCCTTTACCGAAGGAGAATAACTCCTGGAGAGCTACCCATCAACTTGATGGTAAATTTGTAGTGCTTTATTCAGGTAATATTGCTCTGACGCAAGGTTTGGAGACAGTAATAGAAGCAGCAGTTCGCTTGCGTCATATTAATGATATTGTCTTTGCGATCGCAGGTGAATCTCAAGCCCTCGAAAGGTTACAAAAACATTGTCTTGCTTGTGGTGCAGATAACGTTTTGCTCCTACCATTGCAACCGCGAGAAAAACTACCGCAAATGTTAGCAGCCGCAGATTTGGGGTTAATTGTGCAAAAGAGCAATGTGATTTCTTTCAATATGCCTTCTAAAATACCACTGCTGTTAGCTAGTGGTCGCCCAATTGTTGGTTCAGTTCCCGCAACTGGGACTGCTGCCAAAGCTATCAAAAAAAGTGGTGGCGGCGTTATAGTCGAGCCTGAGTCAGCAGATGCTTTGGCTGCGGCGGTATTAGATTTATATAATCAGCCGGAATTAGCAGCTAAATTAGGTCGTGAAGGAAGAAAGTTTGCGGTAGAAAACTATTCCTTTGAGCAAGCGCTAGATCGGTATGAAGAGTTATTTTCTGATGCGATCGCCAAAAAAGCAACAAATTTGGATCTCTTGCCCGAATTGAGTTCTAAGGAATCACTTGTTGATATATGAAGAAAATTGGGGACGGGAAAAATGCCTTTAAAATCCTCTTATTCAGATCAGCTTAAAAAAACTGACCAAAGCTTGATCGCCCTACTTAGCGATCGCATATCATTATTAGCAGCATCAGAACAACCTTCTTTAGATGAACAACTGGCTGATGTGGCTCCCCTACTCGCTCAAGCTGGTATTCCTGAGTCTGTTTGGGCAAGTGTAATAAATAGTTGTCATCCTACTCTGATTCCTAAATCTGCAACAAATCATGTCGCTCCCCGACAAATTACCATCATCGGTGGACGCGGCAGAATGGGAAGATTATTTAAAGAGCAGCTTTCACTAGTAGGTCACAATGTTAGTGTTCTCGAACATGAAGATTGGGAATACGCAGATCAACTGTTAAATCAGGCAGAATTAGTATTAGTAAGCGTTCCTATTGAATATACAGTTGATGTTATCAAGCGTGCAGCTAAATACCTTGAACCAAATACAGCTTTGTGTGACATCACGAGCGTAAAAACTCAGCCAACTCAGGCGATGCTTGAACACCATTCCGGCCCAGTCATAGGTTTACATCCAATGTTTGGGCCAAATATCAAATCGTTTTTGGGACAAAAGGTGGTAGTGTGCCCAGGTCGAAACGATGATTCATTTCAGTGGTTATTAGACTTTCTTAAAAGTAAAGGCGGAGAATTAATTGTTTGCACGCCTGAAGAACACGATCAGATGATGGTGATAATTCAAGCAACGCAGCATTTTTGTAGATTTAGTCTTGGTGTTTTCTTAGCACAAGTAAAAGTGGATATAGAACAGAGCTTAACAATGTCAACACCTAACTATCGTCAAGAAATTGATATTGTTAAACGTTTGTTTACTCAAAATCCTAATTTATGTGTTGATATTATGCTAGCTACAGAAGAAAGATGTAATGCAATTAGCTATTTGGCTAATACTTACAATCGGTTGGCGAAACTGGTAGCTAAGAAAGATAGAGACGCATTAATTCAGGAATTTGAAAACACTCAAAGCTTTTTTGAAGATAAAATTAACGCTTTTATACAGCCTTTAAATACAACGGCTATCCAACGAGATTTTAAACCACAAATGCACACCAATATTAGCATTTAAATAAAAAAAGTATGCTGATAGACATCTTTCACGATCCCGTTTGTCCCTGGTGCAGAATTGGCAAAAAGCATCTGTTTGATGCACTGGCACAATTGCCAGAAAAAGAAGTAGATATTCGCTGGCATCCCTTTATTCTCGACAATACCGTTCCTGATGAAGGGTATGAATTTCGTAGCTTTATGCGAAATAGAAAAGGTATCAAAGCGGAAAAACTGCAACATTTGTTTGATTCTACGCAATACGCAGGTGAGGCGGCTGGAGTCAAGATAAATTTTGAAAAAATCCGTTTGGCAGTCAATACTAAGCTTTCGCACCGATTGATTACACTTGCACCAGCAAAGGTAAAAAATGATGTCGTAGAAGCAATTTATAAAGCTTACTTTGAAGATGGTTTAAACATCGGAGATATTGAAGTTCTGATTGCCATCGGTAGAGCTTACCAAATGGATTCTAGGGAATTACGGCTGCAATTGAGTGATGATGCTGCGATTAAAGCCTTTGTGGCTGAATCAATATTTACTCGCCCAAATGGCATCAACAGCGTGCCGTTCTTCATCATCAATAATAAAGTCAAGATCAATGGTTCTCACTCGGTAGAAATGTTTCTTCAAGCTTTGAATCGGGCCACACTTGTAAATATATAAGCAAAAACATGGTAGTTGACATTAAGCAAAAAAGTAAATTCAACCTGCAACCCATTCATCAACGTGTTTCGGTTACTTTTAACTACGAGGTTTACTTCACCAAAAATTTATTTGAGTTGAAAAACCCCACCTTAGCCCAAGTGATTACAGCAGATGGGGAGACAAAGCCGAAGAAAGTTGTAGCGATAGTAGACGCAGGTATATTGCAACATCAACCGGAATTGGTTAAGCAATTAGTAGCGTATACCAAGTTTTATGCAGAGATAGTAGCGATCGCAGCCGAACCGATGATAATTTCGGGAGGAGAAGCTGCTAAAAACGATCGCAATTTAGTAGATCAAATCCACCAACAGATTGAAGCAGCCGGATTATGTCGCCATTGTTACGTGTTAGCAATCGGGGGCGGGGCTGTGTTGGATTTGGTAGGATATGCAGCCGCAACTGCTCACCGGGGAATTCGTCTAATTCGGATTCCGACGACGGTGTTAGCGCAAAATGATTCCGGGGTTGGCGTAAAAAATGGCATCAACGCCTTTGGTAAAAAGAACTTTCTCGGCACATTTGCGCCACCTTATGCAGTTATAAATGATTCTGCGTTCTTGACAAGCCTGGACGATCGCGATTGGCGTTCTGGAATCGCAGAAGCAGTCAAAGTAGCGCTGATTAAGGATGCTAGCTTTTTTGATTATATCCACTCTCACAGCAAAGCCCTTGGGCGGCGAGACATGGATACTATGCAACAGGTTATATATCGTTGCGCCCAGTTGCATTTAGAACATATTGCCAATAGCGGCGATCCTTTTGAAATGGGTTCGTCTCGTCCCCTGGATTTTGGACATTGGGCGGCTCATAAACTGGAGCATTTAACAAATTATCGCTTGCGTCATGGCGAAGCAGTTGCGATCGGTATCGCTTTGGATAGCACTTATTCCTATTTGGTAGGATTGCTGGATTGTTCTGAGTGGCAACAGATATTAAGTACTTTATCGGCGTTGGGTTTCACCTTGTATGTGCCAGAACTGGTTGAGAAGTTATCACAACTGGAACATCCTCATTGTTTGTTTCGGGGTTTAACTGAGTTCCGCGAACACTTGGGGGGAGAATTGACTTTGATGCTGTTACAAAGGATTGGAAAAGGAGTTGAGGTTCATGAGGTGGATTTGTTTTTGTATAGGCAAGCAATATCGCTGTTGAGGGAGTTTTAGGATTGGATTTTAAACGCAGAGGAACGCTGAGGGAAGCGCAGAGGAACGCTGAGGTTGTGAGAGGATCTACTACTTTTGAGGGAGGCGGTTATTTTTAAATATGGCTATCAGGAAATGTGCTAGAAAAGCAGTATAAAAAGCGAATAAATTGACACCTAATCGAAAAATTATTCAATGGATTAGCTGCTTGATATCTAGTATTCTTAAATAAGAAGCAACAAAGTTTTTCATTACATCTTTTAAAAGAATACGCAGATTTGGATAGTTTGAATTAAATTGACATCGGATTATCTGGATTTGTTTTTAATTTGAAGATAGTTATCAATAATGATTGGCTTTTGACTAATAACTCTTCCAGAGAATTTTCCCATGATTTTTGATTCCCGTTCCTACAAAACCCTTGGCGGTGTACTTGTTTCTCGCTCCATCACAGAAGTTAAGATGGACACTGCTCTCGAAGACATTCTATTCCACTTAAATTCTCAGCGTGGAGGTTTGTTAAGGAGCAGCTACGAATATCCAGGCAGATACAAAAGATGGGCGATCGGATTTGTCAATCCACCATTGGAATTGACTACCCAGGAAAATGCTTTTAATTTGATAGCGTTAAATGAACGCGGTCGGGTGCTTTTGCCATTCCTATTAGAGTGTTTATCTAACTCAATACAACTTGAGAAAGTTACCCTAGATAATAACAATATTGTAGGCTTCATTAAACCTACAAAAAAACTATTTACTGAAGAAGAACGCAGTAAACAACCTTCAGCATTTACAGTTGTCCGCGAAATTCTATACACTTTCTCTAGTCAAGAAGATGAGCATTTAGGATTGTATGGTGCATTTGGTTATGACTTAGTTTTTCAGTTTGAACCAATTACCCAACGTCTAGAACGTCCTACAGATCAACGGGATTTAGTGCTTTATCTACCTGATGACTTGATAGTTGTTGACTACTATCAGCAACGCGCATTTCGTTTACAATATGAATTTGAAACAGCGTATGGCAGCACTAATGATCTTCCTCGAACAGGTGAGTCTGTAGATTATCGCGGAAAACATCTTCAGCCAAATCAAACTGCTGACCATAAAGTAGGCGAGTATGCCAAAAAAGTTGAGGGTGCGCTCGATTATTTCCGCCGAGGCGATTTATTTGAAGTCGTTCCTAGTCAAAACTTTTTTGAAGGCTATGAAGATGAACCCAGCAAACTATTTAACACTTTAAAAGAAATAAATCCTAGCCCTTATGGGTTTATTTTTAATCTGGGTGGAGAATATCTGATTGGCGCATCTCCAGAAATGTTTGTGCGGGTTGAAGGTAGGCGGGTAGAAACTTGTCCCATTAGTGGCACTATTAGCCGGGGACAAGATGCTCTTGACGATGCGGTGCAAATTCGTCAGTTACTCAACTCCCAAAAAGATGAAGCTGAGTTGACCATGTGTACTGATGTCGATCGCAATGACAAATCCCGAATCTGCGAACCTGGTTCAGTACAAGTTATTGGTCGTCGCCAAATAGAATTATACAGCCACCTGATACATACAGTAGATCATGTTGAAGGGACACTGCGATCGCAATTTGATGCCTTAGATGCCTTTCTTTCGCATACATGGGCTGTTACAGTCACCGGCGCACCCAAAAGAGCCGCAATAGATTTTATTGAACAGCATGAACGTAGCGCCCGACGTTGGTATGGTGGAGCAGTTGGTTATTTAAATTTCAATGGGAATTTAAATACTGGATTAATTCTGCGGACAATCCGGTTAAAAGACTGCATCGCCGAAGTGCGAGTTGGTGCTACTGTCCTTTATGACTCCATACCCCAAGCAGAAGAAGAAGAAACAATTACCAAAGCTGCTGCTTTATTTGAGACAATTCGTCGTGTAAAACAAACCACTCAGAAAATTGATCAGTCCAGTTCCATAAAATTAGCTAAAATCCTCCCTTGTGCCGAAGCTGGCAAACGCATCTTACTAATAGACTATGAAGACTCATTTGTTCATACTCTCGCCAACTACATTCGCCAAACTGGTGCAAGCGTTACTACACTGCGTCATGGTTTCTCGGAATCGCTATTCGATACAGAACGCCCTGACTTAGTTGTTTTATCTCCTGGCCCTGGTAGACCAAGTGATTTTCGGGTTCCTCAGACAGTCGGTGCCCTTCTTCATCGCCAAATTCCTATTTTCGGAGTTTGTCTGGGATTGCAAGGCATTGTTGAAGCATTTGATGGACAATTGGGAGTCCTCAACTATCCTCAACATGGTAAATCTTCACGGATTTTCGTCACCGATCCTAATTCCGTGACCTTCAAAAATTTACCACAATCTTTTCCAGTGGGTAGATATCACTCATTGTTTGCCCTACCGCAACGTTTGCCAAAAGAACTCAAGGTAACAGCGATTTCTGATGACGACGTAATTATGGGCATTGAACATCAGACACTTCCCATCGCCGCCGTTCAGTTTCATCCAGAGTCAATCATGACTCTAGCGGGAGAAGTCGGTCTGGAAATCATTAAAAATGTGGTGCGTGCATATACAACGAAAGAGTCACTAGTCATTGGTCATTAGTCATTGGGCATTGGGCATTGGGCATGGGGCATGGGGCATGGGGCATGGGGCATTGGGCATGGGGCATTGGGCATG
>JAHCSU010000473.1 GCA_023522315.1 Nostoc sp. CCCryo 231-06 | reverse complement strand
TGACGGAGATAAAAGCCTCGTTAACGGAGATAAAAGACTCGTTGACGGAGATAAACAAAAAAATTTATAGTCATTACGATCGCACCGTTCGCAGAGCATATCGTAGAGAAGTAGTTTTAGGCGTTGCGATCGCATTATTTTGCTTCACTGCATTTGCGATCGCATTGTCTAATTAATTATCTTGCCTACTTATTAGACTGAGATTTGAATCCCAGGCGGGTAATACAGCCGATGCAGATTACCTAAATTACTGAAACCAACGCCAGAAAAAAGCAACCATTCTCCTGAATCAAGGCTGACGATTCCGCCGCAAGTCTTCCAGATTTTCACGGTAGGTTATTGTATCGGGATGATTTCCCCCCAAACGTTTTTCAGCAATTTCCAAAGCTTCGATGTACAAAGGTTCGGCATCGCTGTACCTTCCCTGTGAATCGTAGAGAAATGCCAAATTGTTCAGGCTAATTGCCACATCGGGGTGATCATCCCCCAGCAGGCGTTTTCTCATGGACAAAGCTTCGATGTACAAAGGTTTGACATGGCTGTACCTTCCCTGTGATTTGTAGAGTAATGCCAAATTGCTCAGGCTACTTGCTACATTGGGGTGTTCATCTCCCAGCAGGCGTTTCATCATGGACAAAGCTTGAATTAACAAAGGTTCGGCATCGCTGTACCTTCCCTGTAATTTGTAGAGTAATGCCAAATTGTTCAGGCTTTCTGCCACATCGAGGTGTTCATCCCCCAGCAGGCGTTTTCTCATGGACAAAGCTTGG
>JAHCSU010000472.1 GCA_023522315.1 Nostoc sp. CCCryo 231-06 | reverse complement strand
GAAATTCTGTTTCCTAGTTACAAGCCCCATCCCCTCGTGGGTGGGGCAGTTGACTTTCTGGGATTGTCGACACCTGTTGGGTATCATCAGTTTTTATAGAGGTTTTTCCTGCCTCTAGCATTACTGTTTTACGCTCAATCGTGTAGGGACACCCTAGATTTGTATTGTCACGTAGCGGCGGTTATTCTACCTGTGCTATAATCTCAGCATAGATGATGATTCAAAATATGTCAACAGGAAAAGGAAAGAAAAGAGTACGAAATGTCCCAGTTTTACACGATGAACCAAAGAAAAGACGCGGAGTTTGGTTAACGGATACTGCGTGGCATTCAATTCAAGAATACGCGGCTCATCATGGAGTTAGCGCTAGTGAATGCTTAGAAGAGTTGATCAGAAAACAAAACTTGACGGTGGTTAAAACGCGAAAGTGACCGGGGGAAGTTTCCCCCGGCGCATTTCGCCACCTGAGCGATGCACTGAGCCCTTCGGCAAGCTCAGGGTAACACTTGTCGAAGTGTCGTTTTTCATCCCCTACCGTCCATGACAGAATACGGTACTGCGTACCTGTTCTTTAGGGGCTTTCAAACTTCCCAGTATTCTTTGTAAGCATTGTCCAGACACCATCCCAGGATTCTGAGGGCGGCGCTTGTTGGTAATTACGCGCCCTTTCTAGGTGGATATCAACAGCTTGGTCTTGGGGTTGGATGCATTTGGCGGCTTCAAAACAGGCGATCGCTTGTGAGAAGTTGCGCGATAAATAAGCCGAGCGTCCAGTATGATAGTGAAACAAAAACTCTTGAGTGTTGGCATCTAGAGCGGTGGTGCGATCGCCAATTAACTCGTAGATATTAACTGCCTGGTGTTTCCCTTTGACTCGAATTTTATCTAACTGGCGCACCCAAATGCGATCGCTGCAAAGTTGGTAAGTAAATTCGCTTAGAATTATATCACAACCATAATCCTTAGTTACCGCTTCCAAACGCGAACTCAAATTTACGCCATCTCCAATTACGGTGTAATCCATCCGTTTGCGGGAACCAATATTACCCGAAACCACATCCCCAGAACTAATCCCAATGCCAATATGGATTTGTGGCTGCGCCTGGATAATTCGCCGTCGGTTAAATTCCTCTAACCGTTGTCGCATATCTAACGCTGACTGCACAGCCCTCCAAGCATGATTTTCTGTCAATGGTAACGGCGCACCAAATACCGCCATTAAGGCATCACCAATAAATTTATCGAGAGTGCCTTCGTAGTTAAAAACTGCTTCCACCATCGTTTCAAAATACTGATTGAGCAGCAATACCACTTCAGCCGCACCAAGATTTTCTGTAAGTGTGGTGTACCCCCGGATATCAGAAAATAAGATAGTTACTTCCTTCCGTTCACCCACCATTAAAGCATCTTCCCCCAAAGCCATGATTTGTTCGGCTACATGGGGCGTTAGGTAACGGGACATGGTAGTTTTCATCCGTTTTTCCTGGCTGATGTCTTCCAACACCACCAAACCACCCCGGACACCGCCTTCTGGGTTAGTTAGGGGATTAACAGTTAGATTCGTACTACGTTCTAATTTTTGCACCTGATCAGCCGTAAGAAACTCAGATTGGGAAGTAAGGGGTAGATTCCAGGGAATGAACACATTGGGGTTATTGCGATCGCGGACTGCTAAAATTGAGTCCTGAGTCCTAAATTTTGAATCTTGAGTCTCACTTTTAACTTCTAAGTCCTCACTCTTAACTTGAAAAATTCCGACTATCAAACTTTGCTCTGGCACATAATGTTTAGCTCCAGTTTTTAAACTATCTTCTAGCCGCATTTGGAGATTTTCAATTGGCACAACTTCCCAAACTAGGCGACCAATCAAATTTTGCTCCCACAAAAGCTTGTTGTTCTTGCTACTAGCATCTTTTATAGGACAGCCCAGCAACTCTAATGCCGCATCATTAATCGTGACAATGCGTCCTGCCATATCTGTAGAAATCACCGCATCTGATAGACTTTGTAAAATATCTTTTTGATACTGTTTTTCTAACAGCACATTTTCAAACAGACGAGCATTTTCTAAAGCAATTCCTGCCTGAATATTAAAAGCCCGCATAAACTCTTCATCAGAAGCGGTAAAACTGCTTTGTTGCTTATTAATTAATTGTGTAACGCCAATTAATTCATTTGCCGAATTAAATACTGGCAAACATAGGATATTGCGAGTTACATACCCAGTTTTTCTATCTGTAGTCGGGTCAAACCGGGGATCTTTATAAGCATCGGAAATATTTAAGGCTTCACCAGTAGAAGCCACATAGCCAGCAATGCCACGGTTAGCGGGAATGCGGATTTCTATCAAGTTTGTGCCATCTGCCGCTGCTGCAACTTTCGTCCAGAGTTCGCTCATCTCTTTACGATATAAAAATAGTGTGCTGCGGTCTGCTTGCATTAAAATTCGAGCTTGCTCCATGACTATCTGCAAAGTTGCTTCTAAATCCAAACTTTGCCCCAGTGTCTGAGTTGCCCGTAATAAAGCTGTTACGCCTCTTTGGTTACGAGCGGCTACATAAAAAGATTGGCAGCTTTCCAGAATAATCCCAATAGAAGCGGCGAAGTCTCGAAAACGTTCTTCATCATCAGAATTAAACGGAACATTCCCGGTTTTATTAGCCAGTTGCACTACCGCTACAGTCTGGTTTTTGCTACTGATAACAGGCATACATAAAATATTATGGATTTTGTAGCCCATTTGTTTTTCAAGTTCTGGGCTAAATAAGGGATGAGTATAAGTTTCAGATATATTTAGATATTGGCCTGTACTAGCAACATGGCCAGGGATACCTACCGTAATGGGAGTCCGAATTTCTAAGAATTTTTGGCTATTATCTTGAGGAACTTTTGACCACAATTGGCCTTTGTCATAGTCAACTAAAAAAATAGCTGTGTGTTCTGCTTGCAGGATTTGACCAATTTTGAGTGTGATAGCTTCTAGCACCTTCTCCAACATAGTTTCTAGAGCTTCATTATTGATCAATTCAATAGCTCTAAGAAATTGCTGGAACTCAGCAGTTATGAAGTCGAGTAAGCAAATAAATTCATTAACAGATAAGTCTTTAACACGACCCAGTAGGGCGTGAGTACGATTAATTTGAGTCAGTTCAGTTAATGTAGCCAAGACGCTACCAGGGTTGGGGAGTGTCACGTCGCTTCGCTCCGAATTCAAAATTCAAAATTAATAATCCCCATACTTCGGCTACGCTCAGTAACCATAAATAAATTTAGGGGCAAGTCAACGGACGCCGTATTTCTCTCCTGCATTCGTCTTTTGCGACACTACATACATTTTTTTCTTCTCCATAAATAAATTTACTTGGTCTGTATCATGAGTCTGTTTTGGTCATGGAGATTTTAGATTTTGGGCATGGGGCAGCCCCTTCTCTGCGAGACGCTACGCGTAGCTTGCTTCCCCGAAGGGGTACGGGGAAGTCAAAAGTCAAAAGTCAAAAGTCAATAATAGTTCTTCTTCCCCTGCTCCCCCTGCTCCCTCATCTCCTCACAGACGCGATTAATCGCGTCTCTACTACCTACTGCCTGAGTTTTGCCAACTTTTCAGAAAATATCACCTTTTGATAATAATCTTGTAGCTGTCTGGTGGCAGATGGCCAACCCCAACTTTCTGCTTCCTGGCGAGCATTTTGACGGATGATGTCTCGTTGTTGTTTTTGTTCTAAAAGGCGAACAGTAGCAGCGATGGCTCCTTGAACATCTGCTGTTGGCTCAAATAGATATCCATTTACCCCATCTGTGACAATATCGGGAATTCCCCCCGAACGGGCTGCTACCACGGGACAGCCAGCAGCCATCGCTTCTAGTAGTACTAAACCTAGTGTTTCTGTGCGGGAAGGAAAGATAAAGGCATCAGCACTTGCAAAGGCAGAACCTAATTCTTGCCCCATGAGATAGCCAACAAAATAAGTATTTGTGCCAGCAAAGTGTTTTTGCAATGCTTCACGGTGGGGGCCATCCCCAACCAATGCTAACCGCGCTTCGGGAATTGCTTCTAAAATTGGTTTGATGCGCTCAATTTCTTTTTCAGCAGAAAGCCGCCCCACGTAAAGTAGTAATGGACTTTCTGGATGATTTTTTGATAGGCGCGATCGCATCTCTACACTAGCTAAATCGGGGTGAAATAATTCCGTATCCACTCCACGCTGCCATAAATCTACACGTTCAATACCATGTGCTGTCAGTTCCTCCACCATTGCTGTGGAAGTACACAGATTTAAAGCTGCTTGATTATGAGCGCCTTTCAGCAGTTCCCAAAGAAAACCTTCCAGCATCCCCAAGCCGTAATGCTGAAGATATTGGGGTAAATGGGTGTGATAAGACGCCACTAAGGGTATTTTGAGAATTTTGCTATAAAATATCCCAGATAAACCTAAAACGGCTGGATTCACGACATGAATAATATCTGGCTTGAACTCTTCCAAAGCGTACCCAATGGCTGGGCGGGGAAGTGCCATTTTCAATTCTGGATACAATGGCAGAGGAAAGCCAGTAACGCCGTAAACTTTAGCGCCTTTGTGTTCTGTAATGCCTCCATCAGGGGCAATTACCAGCACTTGATTACCACTGCGCTGTAGATGGTCAACAGTATGGCGCAGGCGCGTTACAATGCCATCAACCTTGGGTAAAAAGGTTTCGGTGAATAGGGCAATTCTCATAAAAAACTATTCAGTCCAGGCAGATAATCTCAGCTTAGAGTGCATTTTGCTATTAAACCAGAGTAAACTGTCTCGCGTGCTGTAATCAATTCTGCACAGTCAAAATAACTGTAGTAAACGCAAATTTAGTAATAAGTAATCGGACAAGATTAATTACACAAAAATCTGGGCTGAAATCCTTGACTGGCAAAGAATTGGTAAATAACTAATATGTAATTAATTCTGTCCAGGTACTTAGCTGGACGATACGCCTGATAAATAATAACTAATTGGTCGTCATATTTTGCTAAGACATGACGACCAGTTTTAAACCCACGATTTACTGGGGTTTACCCTAATTTCTGTGCCAAGAGACTTTGGGCAGAATTTGCTTATTATCAACTCGTTTCTGATACTTAATGGCAAAGTTTAACAGAGAATCGAGTAGAGAATCAGAAAGCAAGTGAGGCTGTAAACCTAAATCGAGCAATTTAGTGTTTTTAGCGTTGAAGTAATGTTCTTCTTTCTCAACTCTGGGATTATCTAAGTGATTGATTTCTACCTTCAATCCCATAGCATTACCAGCATTTTTTACCATTAATGCCAATTCACCGACGCTGAATTGTTCGGTAAATTGGTTAAATACGCGGAATTCACCAGCTTCGGCAGGATTAGCGATCGCTAATTCCACACATCGGACTGTATCCCGAATATCCAAAAATCCGCGAGTTTGCCCACCTTTACCATAGACAGTTAAGGGGTGTGCGATCGCTGCTTGAATACAAAAGCGGTTTAGTGCAGTACCAAACACACCATCGTAATCCAGCCGATTAATCAATAGTTCGTCCATCCCCGTTTCTTCGGTTAAGACGCCATAAACTACACCCTGATTTAAATCCGTCGCCCGCAATCCCCAAATCCGGCAAGCAAAGTGGATGTTATGACTATCATGGACTTTGCTTAAATGGTACATTGAACCGGGCTGCTTGGGATAAGGTAGGGTATCCTTGCGTCCATTGTGTTCAATGGTGATATACCCTTCTTCGATGTCGATGTTGGGTGTACCGTATTCACCCATCGTCCCCAGCTTCACCAAATGACAGTCGGGGAAATCTTCCCGCATGGCGTACAGCAAGTTCAATGTACCAACTACATTATTGACCTGGGTGAGAACTGCATGTTCTCGGTCAATCATGGAAAATGGGGCCGAACGCTGTTCACCAAAATGCACCAAAGCATTTGGCTGAAATTGCTGTAATGTTTTATGAAGGAATTCGTAATTAGTAATATCGCCGATGAACAGGTCGATAGATTTACCCGTCAAATCTTTCCAGCGCTGGAGACGTTGTTGAATTAGTGCGATCGGAGTGAGAGTTTCGACACCAAGTTCATTATCCCAGTGCCGCCGCACCAAACTATCTAAAATTCCAACTTCATAACCTCGATTGGAAAGGTAAAGAGCAGTTGCCCAACCGCAATACCCATCGCCACCAATAACCAGGACTTTCATCTTCACTAGTTTTTACTC
>JAHCSU010000471.1 GCA_023522315.1 Nostoc sp. CCCryo 231-06 | reverse complement strand
TTGAGCCTCAATTTCATCGCGGACAATCTGGCGATACTCCAAGAAATGCTCAATTTGGGCGCAAACAGCTAAGTAGCTACTCACCCCACCCGGATTATGCTGATACATGCTCCACAAGTTGCGCCAGAATTGCCAGCGTGTTTGACGACGTACACCTTGCCGCCAGCAAATGATCAGAAACGCTCGGAGTACTTTCCAGTCCAATGGTTTCTTGGCAGCTTTGCCCTTTTTCGGGTAGGTTGCTTCGCCCAAAAGCCGGAAATGTTTGTATGTACGCTCCAAAAACCGTTCTGGCTCATACAAATCACAGAACGCCTGTACATATTCACGAGCGATGTCTTCTAAAGGCCGAGTTGGGACAAAGTTCATCAACGTGGTTTGGTTGATGTTGGCAGATTTATTGCGGAGTCGTCCTTCCTTTTCTAATCTATGCCAAAGCGCTGTATCTGGAAGCGCTTGCAGCATACTAAATAAGGCCGTGGGAATTGCTGTTTCCTCGACAAACTTGACAATTCGTGCGCCGGCTCCTATTTTCTCGCCATCAAATCCAATGATAAAGCCTGCCATGACTCGCAACCCTGAGCGGGTAATCCTATTCACCGCTTCACTGAGTGAGTCTCTAGTATTTTGGTATTTCTGAGTGAAAGTGAGACTTTCTTCGTCGGGGGTTTCAATTCCCAGAAAAACCGCTCCAAAATTACACACTACCATCAAATCCATCAGTTCTTGATCTTGGGCTAAATCAACAGAAGCCTCTGTGGCAAAAGAAAAGGGATAGTTATGTTCTACCATCCAGGGCAGAAGAGACTTCAAAAATAATTTGACATTCCGCTTATTGCCGATGAAGTTGTCATCCACCATAAAAATACTGCGTCGCCAACCCAGTTTATACAGATAATCTAGTTCTGCTAATAATTGTTCTGGGTTTTTGGTGCGGGGTTTGCGACCATATAGCACAATAATGTCGCAAAATTCACACTGGAAGGGACATCCACGCGAAAATTGCACCGACATCTCTGCATAAGCTTCAAACTCTAGTAAGTCAAAGCGAGGAGTTGGAGTGTTGGTAACATCTGGTTTTTCACCACCAGAGCGGAAAATCCCTGTGCGATCGCCGCGTGCGATCGCTGCTACAAATAAGGGTAGGGTAATTTCCCCTTCGTCCAATATCAAATAATCTGCTCCGGCCGATGTCATTTCATCTGGTAGCGCTGTCGGGAAGGGGCCACCCACAGCTACCCGTTTACCTCTTTGTTTTGCTTCTAATATCTGAGAGAGCAAATCTTCTTTTTGCACAATCATCGCCGACATAATAACCAAATCTGCCCAAGCCCATTCTGCTTCCGTACAGACGCGAACATTTCGATCTACTAACTTATACTCCCATTCTTGAGGTAATATCGCGGCTACAGTTACCAAGCCTAAAGGCGGTAGCATTGCTTTACGGTCTAATAAAGCCAGTGTTTTTTCAAAAGACCAAAAACTTTTTGGAAAACGGGGGTATAGAAGTAAAATATTCATATTTGACGCTTGTAAACCTTCATTTTAGCTGCTGGTTGAATTTACATACAACTTAGCCACTCTGACAACACATTAAAGCAGCCTTTGTATCCAGTAGCTATAACCTCTACTATGACTGATTTAGACAATTGCTCAAGAGGGCGAGGAGTGCGATGTTTACCACGGGCAACTCTTGGAGAGGCTACGCCAACGCCAACGCAATTTCCGAAAATCCTCAAACATGCATGGGTAAAGGATTTAGCTAGAAAGACTAGAACTTGTGGGACGGTTATAAATAATTAGCAGTTCAGTATTTGTTCTTTTTCTAACTTGGCAAATTGGCAGCTATGAGAAAATTAACTGTGTTATTTTCAATCCTATACAAGGTGTATTTGCACTTTCAAGCTATTTATACGGGCTGCAACCCGTCTTTATTTATTCTTAGATGGTTTTAAAATCTCGTTAAATCTCGTTACCAAATCTAAAAAGAAAAGGTTCTTTCATTGGGCTGCTACCGCGAATTCGGGAGGCGGCAGCCCTCTCTATCGGCATTCCCAGCTAGAGACTGGGAACGAGCTAAGAAGGTGAACTACTCAGACTTGCCTACGGCTGAAGTCCGAGCTTCCCAATTCATCGGGAATAGCCTCTAAAACTCCGTAGTTTTTTTGGTCTGACATTCCCTCCAAGGGCAGGAGTCCTGGTTCCCAAGACC
>JAHCSU010000470.1 GCA_023522315.1 Nostoc sp. CCCryo 231-06 | reverse complement strand
TGCAATCAGAATAAGGGTGTTGATCAGAATACGTTTTTGTTCTTTCGTCGCAGACTAAGGCTGCGCTAATTTCATAATGGCACAACCTCGGAAGTCTACTAGATTTTCCATATCAGCTGATCTTGCAATTCCTCAAGCAGCTGTTGTTGCAATGCTTAGTTTTTTGCTTGGTGCAGGTTCTGTTTATGGTGTGATTCGCAATGAGCAGCACCAGCGTCAATCAATCAATCAAAATCAGTCTATTGAACAACAGTGTCAAGTGTTACCACCAACTCCAAGAATTCCTACACTACGTAGGGATATGAAGGACTAGTTAAGTGTTACAGTCTGGTGAAACTTCACAATACAACCCGTAATTTCACCAGACTGTACGGCGGAGTGTATGCCCGACAATGGATATAAAAATCGGCATACAACCCGCTCTTTATGGCAGACAATCAACCCGACACCATCCAAGCTGACAGCGAATCTCTTCAAAAAGAAGAAAATTTTTCTAAAATTTCCATATTAGAATTACAAAAAAAATATGGGATTCAACGCGATTCCTTTTATGCCAGAACACGATACCTGCGGATTACAACCTGGAAGGAAGGCGGAAAGGCTTACTTGTATGCCGACCAGATAGCCGAGATGGACGGACTACATGAACACATACAGCAGACTGGTAGGATGCAAGGGTATGCAATACCAGATCCGTCTGGGCCAGTTGATGACGACGAGCAGCCGACATCTACAAGTTTGACAGTCTCAGAAACTCAACAAATTACTGCAACTCCAACTTATGCACCCAAGCAGAAGCGATCGCAATCCTCCCAGCAAGTCGATGATGTTGCTGCCATCGTACAATCTGCACAAGGTAAAGCAGCTGGTACGCTGATTGCAGAAAACATACTCGCCCGTCACTTCATTGAAAACCCAAACCTGCTGCCAGATGATCTCAAAGCCAAAATCAAAGAGTCGGGGGAAATGACAAGCATTGACCCTTTCGCCTACGCAGACTCATTGATCAGTGCCGCAATGGGTTCTATCACCGCAGCCTAAAGTTTTTGGGAATGCTTGTAACTGGGGTATTTATCGCAATCAACGGGCTTAATCCCCTGTCATTATTGGCAATGGGGGTTAGTGGAGCTTTGGCGTTTGTCCCTAAACTCATCTCAAAACTTTCCTCTAAGAATGAGACTGAAGAACCAGTAATTGAAACTTTACCTACACCTGGAGAATTCAAAATTTACAGGCAAGCCGAACTTAACCGGACTACAGCCTCACTTCTAGCAGATGGGGCTATTCTCATTGCTGGTGAAGATGGGAGTGGTAAATCTGTACTGGCGATCGCAGTAGTCGAAAAACTTCAAGCCGACGGTTTCATGGTGGCCTTCATAGAACCTGCAACACCTAAACAGATGCTCTTAGAAATTGCCCACCAGTTCGAGATACCAACTGAAGATTTGGAGGGAAAATCACTAACAGCTGACAAATTGAAGAGAGCGATCGCTACTTTCTTAGAGGAAAACACAGCATTCCTAATCCTCGATGACGCTCACTGTTGCGATGCAAAATTCCGAATGTGGCTTAAGCAATTGCGACGGGGTGGCGCTCCTATGCTACTTTTGGCGACAGATCCACCCCGCACCGACATCTTTATCAATATTCCTCGAATTGAACTCAAGCCCCTGCCAGAGTATGCAATTCGAGAGATTATGATTATTGCGGCTGCGGAAAGAGCGATCGCGCTTAAACCCTCAGAATTATCCAAGCTGCAAGAACGCGCCGGGGGAAACCCCATGCTGGCGGCTCGTGCTGTGGATGAAGAGTATTTGGGGTTAGATGTCGAAGGTGCTGATCACCGTCGCTACTTCGACATTACACCTCTGATACTCCTGGCGGGAATTGCCTTTGTGATTATGAGGTTTATCGGGCTTGGAACTGGCGATCAAGCACTTTATATATTTGGAGGTATCGCGGCTGCTGTCTTCTTGGGAATTTCCCGCCTATTGTATAATCTGCCACCAGAAGATAGGAGGATACGCTAGTGCTGGGAATATCTCATCTATTAGTTAGCGGAACGGCTACAAGCCTATTGCTCGGAACTGCTAGCCCTGCTGTTATTGCGGTGGGTGCGATCGCTGGTCTTCTCCCCGACATCGACATTTCCACATCCCCGGCTGGTCGTGTCCTTCCGTGGATAAGTTCGTTTTTTGAAAGCAGGATGCCCCATAGAAGCTGCACACACAGTTTAGTTGCCAGTGGTGCGATCGCAGTATTGGGTTATGGCACTGCATTATTTAATCCCAGTTTCCTCAATCTCGCTCATGCCTTGAGTGTTGGTTATTTCTTTGGCTGGTTTGCTGACATTTTCACAAGAGGCGGTGTAGAGATGTTTTGGCCTTCCCCGGTGCGGTGCGTTTGCCCAGGCAATCGTAACTTGAGGCTCAGAACTGGGAGCAATGCTGAGTACTTCATCCTTATATTGTTGATTGCGATCGCTCTGGCAGTTTTCAACATCAATAATTCAGGTGGCATCTTAACCCAGTTCAACAGGTTAATCGCTTCCCCCTCTGGTGTACAGCATATTTTCAATGACTCAGGCTCGACTCATTTGATTAAAGCCAATATCAAAGGGGTGAGGACGGGCGATCGCTCTAAGGTAGCTGGACAGTTTCTTATTATTCAAGTTCAAGGGACGGGCTTTTTAGTCCAATCTGACGACGGGAGGATTTACAAAGCATCAACCGAACCTGACAGTCAGATTTTCTTAGAGGAAATCACGGCTGATGTGGGTAAACCAGCTATTACCAACATTGAGGCGTTGACTTTAGAAGATGAACCGATAGGACAGGCGATCGCACAGTTCGATCGGACTGGGGCGATGGTATTTATCAGTGGTCAGTTAACAGTTGACGGGTTAGAAACTTCAGGTTTACCACGCGACCCGTACCAGTTCCCGACTATTAAGGCGACTGATACCAGCATCACTCTGGAAGCTGCACCCCTTGCAATTGTTCAAAAAAATTTAAGTGAGGAGTTCGCCACAGGTCAACTCCAAGTAAGAGTAATTAATAGCAGTAGCCAATAATCCCCAATGTCCAAACCACTACCAACCCAAACTTTAAAAGCTAATCAATCTAAAAAACCTGTTGTAGAGTCAGCATCAGACGGCATTTTACTGGGGGATAAAGTCTACTGGAATCCTGCAAATTTACCTAACGGTCACGTTGCCATCATTGGTACTTCTGGCTCTGGTAAGACTCAAACACTTAAAGCGATCGCTTACGAACTACCTAACTTATTTCCAATTATTCGACTAGTACTTATAGATTTTCATTCTGATTTAGACCTACCAAATGAGGTTTGTTACCCTCTCAACATGGAGTCACCGCATGGGATTAACCCTTTAGTAGTTGATTTAGATACTAAAGGTGGTGGACCATCACTACAAGCGATCGCAGTCGCCGCCATTCTTAAAAAAGCTTTGACAATGGGCGATAATCAGCAAGGAGCGATGATCGAAATTCTCACCACCTGTTACAAACAGCGTGGAATTATTCAGGATAATCCCCAAACCTGGACACAGCAGCCCCCAACATTCGCTGATGTAAGAAAAGAAATAGAATCCAGAATTGAAGACGGTTGCAAGGAATCATCAAAACTTGCTCTGAAACTTGCAGCAATGTTTGAGTATGGTATCTTTACTCGTCGTCAACCGTTGTTAGATTCACCCATTATTAGATTTGATTTATCAGCACTTGGCAAAGTACCAGGATTAGGAGCGATCGCAACTGAAACCATCATCAAACAATTGATGGATTCTCACCGAATTATGGGGGAAATTGAGGGTAAAATCCCGCGCACTTTTATCATTATCGATGAAGCTAAAGAGGTTAAAAATTCCAAAACTTTAAATATTATTCTGGCGGACGGAAGAAAATATGGATTATGCTGCATTCTTGCAAGTCAACGAGACGCGGAATTAAGCAAGGAAGTTATTGCAAACACTGCTAGCAAAGTCGTTCTAGCCGTTGACCAGACAGAGGTTAGGGCAGTTTCTAATAGATTTAGATTCTCCAGCGCATTAGTTGGACAATTACAGCCGTTAGAAGCATTGATTAGAATGGGAAGTGAAGGTTTTAAAACTAAAATTAAACCATATTATGAACGTATTTAATAAAAATAATTTAATTACTTATTGTTGCGTAGGATTAACTGGGCTAATTCTTGCAACTAAATATTATCCCCGAAATCAAATAGCCATTGCAGAGTCTAAAAGTAAAGTAGTTATTGATAAGGCTGATGTCGTAGATAACGAATTAGATGATTCTGCGATGCCTGCGGCGGTAGACTACGCAGTCCTTCAACAAAACCGTCCTCTAAGAATGAGTATCAGTGTTGATAATCCCTCATTTTTAAAGGTTAAAGTTGGTCAACAAATTAAAAAAGGTGATGTAATTAGCGATAACTCCACAGAGCGCGATCGCCTTTCCAAACAAAAGCAATCTGTCACCCTCCAAATTGATAATCTCAAATCTAAAGGTATTCCCCAACCCTTCAAACCTACCCAACAACTAGGAATTAAACCTTTACCCCCGGCTATTTTCTCAGAGGAAAGTGCAGCGATCGCACAAGGTAAAATGAAGCTGTCCCAAGCTGGAGCGATTTTAGAGGCGCGATCGCAGCTATTACAAAGCGACAACCCAGAACGTAGAGCAGAAGCTGAAAATGCTGAAGCTGGATTACAAATTGCCTCTCAAAGGGTGCAGGATCAAGAGCAGATGATCCAGTCGATGCGGGACATGAAACTATCGTCTGAAATTTTGCAACATGAAGAGGCTGAACTTAAAAAGGTGCAATCCCAAAAGGATCAGGCTAATTCTGCCTTTGACCAAGCAAAAGCTAAACTTAACGCTTCTGCGATCGCTCAACAACAAGAATTACAACAATTACAAATAAATATGCGATTGGCTGAGTCTGAGCTAAATGTGGCAGAATCTCGTTATACTGCGGCTCAAAATCGCCGCCAGCTTACAGAGTATGATGCAAACCTAAATGAAGCTCGACGGCAACAGGAGCAAAACCAAACTCAACAAGAATATTCGCGACAACAGCAACAGTACGCCCAATCTGTGAGAGATAGGGATTATCAACTAGCACAGCTAACAATTTCGTTTACCAATATTGAGGATAAACTAGCACTTATCCCGATGTTGAGAAGTCCTCGAAACGGTTACGTTAGGCGAATTAAACCGTGGACTGGGATAAATGGCAAGTACACCACAACTATTACTATTAGCGCTCCTCCTGTTTCCTCTAAGAATGGGAGCAGTAATGGCACAAGTCCCAGTCCCAATCAAAGTAAACCCACCCGCTAAAGTTTCCCCAACTCCAATAACCGCGCCAACTCCGACAACTCCGACAACCACGCCAACGGTCGATGATGAAACACAGCAAGAGAAACAACCTCAAGAAGAGTTAACGCCGGATAGCGCTAGCGGTAGCGACGAAGGAGCGTCAGAGGCACAGCAGGCTGATCAAGATTCAGATGCAAAACTACCCAAACCTGAACAAAACCCTTTTAGCAAGCCCAGCATCGATGTGATTTTAGAGCGTGAAATGAATGATGATATGTGGCGACTTTTAAAGGGTGGACTTCCTTGTTTAGAAACTTCATCTATTTGTTTGCAACAGTTGCAGGATAAAGCGATCGCACAATCCCCATTACTCAAAGAAATTGATACACGAATTTCTGAGGCTAATTCTCGAATTGATGAGGCGAAAGTAAGTAATAAAAAATCTATCCGATTGGCAATTCTCACACCAGGATTGCAATATTTACTAGGCCCAACACCCACAGCAGGGCAGGCACAAACACCAGGAACAGGATTAATTGACAATTTGGCTGGGATATTCAGTGGCAAAGTTAACCTAATTAATGGGCTGCTTAACGTGATTGGCATACCATTTTTTCAGGGAACACAGGGGGGCAATGCTGACGCGCAGCGCAATGCGATCGCTATCTCCGACATTCAAGTAAAAGTCGCCGAACTTCAGCGCAGCCGCGCCCAACTAGCTGACACGATTAGGGATAAAGTAGTCCAATCATTGATCGCTTTTGATGAGGCGAGAACTGATTTCCAAACTGCCCAAGTTGTAGCGAGTCGAGCAGTTGACCAGTTTAAAGTTTTTGAACTGCGTTATGTAAGAGGTAATAGCGATACTGAAAGTTATTTGACTAGACAAAATAATCTGGATAATACAAAGGCTTCAACTTATAGAGCTTGGGCTAAAATGCGGCGATCGCTATTCACAATCAAGCTGCTAGTTCTTAGCATCAAGGACGCTGAGATTTGAATGATGACCACCTGCTATTACTTCCAGCTTTCCACCTTTCCAGGCTTGATAAATTGGGACTTTGGTATTAGCGTGGTAAACATCATAATGCGATCGCCAATCGTGGAACCTTCCATCTCTCCACAATGTAGGCAATTCTCGCCCCTGGTGTTGTAGCTTAATCTTTTTCTTAGAGGAAAAATATTCAGCAGTCCTATTGTTAAATTTTACTTTTGAATTTAACAAGATTGACCGCTTAAAATTCTTCCAAGTGTGATGAGTTTCAGCCTCGCCAACTTCCAAAGCAAAGCCACTCATCTTTTCATCTATAGCAGTGGTAGTTAAAATCTGTTCATCTGAATATTTATTTAAATTGGTGTTGACTGCACCAAATTGTAGATTAATTGGTGCGATCGCTAACCAAGTCCTCTCTAATTTAACAAAAAGCTTTCCTCTAAGAATTTCAACCTGTGCAGACTTAGGAAGGAAAAATTGGAATGGTACAGGCTTGTCATTTAACCAGATTGCTAAATTTTGATATTGTGCGATCGCATTATTACCCTGCGAAGAAGTTGATATCTTGTCAGCATCACTACCCGACGATGCTATGAAAAAGTCAATGCCCCGGTGTGAGTTATAGGACATGAGTTTAAACCCGTTCCAGTCGCCACCACTACCCTGTGCTAATGTCCCTAATTGAAATGTATTACCAAAATACAGAGTTTCATAAAACTGTGGTTTATCACTTCCCCCAGGTTTCCAATTTTCATACTGTGGTTTTGAATTAAGCAGTTCCAGAGGTTTAGTAAACTGTTTCCTTGCCAGGGCAACAGCTGCTAATGGGGGACGGTAGGAACTGGTAACGAGGTGGACTAAATCAGGGTCTTGGTTTTTATCTTTCAGGGGCGAATCACCAAAGTACAAACCCAGTGCGCGGGATGCACCAGAACACCATACACAGTTACCCTCACTATAATCACGCTTACTTGGCCCACCAAATCCACCACGCCAATACTTCAATGCACCAGTGATAGTAAACCAGTCTAAAGCAGATTTAGCGATCGCCCTCACCTCTGGATCTTTAGCAAAATCGTACAAATTAATGTATGTGGTTAATCCCTGCCCTAAATAAGCTTCGCTATCCCATTCACCTTGACCGATTTGATAGAGCGATCGCACCTTAGCTGCTATCCTCTCCTTATATAATTCCCGTGTACGCTCATTTCCAGTCTCCTCAGCCATCAAGTAAGCCGAAGTTTCCCGCATAGCCTTTATGTTGTCTGTGTTCCTGCAATCAATCCAAGTGTCACAGTTATCTGTGGAATTTTCCCAAAATTTGCGCGGTTGTGGGAAGTGATGAGTTAGGGGATCGTCTGCTGTAAAAATTCTCATTGCTTCCCTCATCCTAGTTTTATAGGTGGGATTGAGGAATTGACCAAAGCCGAAGTACTTTCTAATCTGACCCTTGAGAGTGAAACCAGAGTAAAAATCAAACCCCAAAATGTGACCATTCTTAGAGGAATCTGCATCATCAGATTCTAGGAAAGCGATTGCTTTCTCCCTATTTCCTCGCTTGAAATCAATCATGGCTTTAGGATATGAATTTTTCTCATATTCATACGCCGTACTCCCATACTTTCCATGCTCAAATTTGCTTAAATATTCTTGCTTTCGCTCTTGAAACCCAGCTTCTAATTCGGGTGTCCACACCTGGGCTGTGGCTACTAGCTGATAACTCATCACTAATAGAACTGCTGCGAGAAATTTTTTCATAGTCAAAAAAGCTTAAAGACCACCAGAATATGTGTGTGTATTGGGCGGATTCATACCATGCGAAAGTGAAAATGAGGTATGCGATCGCAACCGTTCCAATGTCCTTATAAGGCGATTTCAACACGCACCACAGGGAAAAACCTATCAATCCCAAATACACACCTAAACCTATAATTCCCACCGATAAGGCAACATCTATAAAAAGGTTGTGAGCTTTAGTCGCTGTTATCGGTATAGTTTTGATTTTTCCATCTGGGAGGTATGGATAAGCTGTTTCAAAGCCATCAAACCCCCATCCCAAGGGACGCATTTTAATTCTTGTGGTTGATATCTCCCAAAGATAATCTCTATTTGATGTAAATTTAGAAATTATAGAATCACCGCCAATATTCCTAGTCTGAGAAAATGTGGCAATGATTAAAATACAAGCGATCGCACAAGCTAAAATTAATTTATAATGCTTTCTTCCTAACAAATAACCAGCACTTAGAAATAAGGCGAGTAATCCGGCTCGTGTTTGTGTAAGCAAGAGAGCAGGGATAATTATAATTAAATTAATTTGCACAAACTTCTTATTAAGCCACTTCCAACGCCATCCTATTAGAGCTATTAAGGCTACTACTGCCAGGGTAAATGATGCAAAACCTCTGTGAGAGTACAAGCCTATAGGCTGCTGTTCTCGGTAGATTGTACTTTGTAGAATATGACTTTTAAGTAGTTGCCCTGTTGTGGCAGTATAATCAATATGCCAGTTAATTGCTTGGGGAAAAATACTTCCAGCGAGAATTACCCCACCAATTATTAAGCCTTTTAGTTGCGATCGCCCAATACTAGGCTCTAGTTTCAATACCAGAGCGTTGCTCAGACTGAAGATTACGATTAGTATCCAATATAAAAGCCCATCTTTTGCGGTGGATTGTCCAAGGAGCGATCGCATTGGTTCGGGGCTATTAATAGTTGCGATCGCTCCTATTAAAAGAAATAATCCCCAGAGCAGCGCTGCTATTTTCCAAGTTTTAGAAAATTTTAATTTGTGATGTTGAGAAATTATAAATATATTTAATATACAAATTAACTCGACAGCTAATATTTTGGGCTGGCTCCAAATCATTCCCTTATCTATTCCCAAAGGATTTATAAGAATAATACTCAAGCAAAAAAGTATAGTAGCTAGCTTATTCACAAAAAAAGTGAGGTTAAATTATCAGCCTCACTTTTATAACTTATTTAATTTGTAAGAACACTCTTGATATTAACTTCCACCAGTACCAAGTGCAGCTGTGGCACCTAGCCAAGTCGCGGGGACATATCCAACACCAGAGCTACATTTAGGAGCATCCATAGCATTAGGTAAAGCACTTACTGAATAAGTGGTTGAGCCTATCTTAAAGGCACTTGGTAATGGTGCAGAATCACTACCTTTAAAGCTTCCAAAACCGCAAGCGTTTATTTTGACAGTTTTTACAGTCGCTTTGGGGATATCAAGGGTTGCGCTAGTTCCGGCGGTATTACCAACTAAAACTACCTTGCCATCAGGTGTTTTGAAATTCGCGCTACGAGCTTCTGCAAAACTTCCACTTGTACAAGTTGGAAGTAATTGAGTTGGCAGTGAAGCTAAAGTAACTGTAGTTGAATTGACCTTAAGTGTTGGCGATGTACCAACAGTTGAGCCAGAAAGCACAATTTCGCCACAAGTACCAGCTAGTTTTGAAGAAATTTTACTGACATAACCGATATCAGCGCTGATGCTAGAAGATGACATACCGTGGAAATAAATTACTGCGCTACTGCCAGAACCAACGCGGTAAACTTCTGCATTGCCATATTTAAGCGCAGCAGCCGGCCCAATATTAGATCCGATCGCACCTACACCAACCAACAAAGCCAAAATACCTTTAATTTTCATATCCTTTAATACCATTGACAAATTAGTATGCTGCATTCATCTTAGAGTAATAATTATTACTTTGATAAGTGTTGAATCTAAGTATGAAAATTTCTCAACTTCATGCAGCAAAAATTTATATTCCCCTTCTACTCAGTGCATTTACCTTATCTGGCTGTACTAAATCTTTCTCTCAAGCTGTTCTGAACGAATCGCCGTTATTATCACAGCAATGGCAAGTAATCAGAGTATCTGATGGTGATACGATCGCAGTTCGTCAAGGGGAGCGCGAAATGAAAATTCGCTTCTGTGGCATTGACGCACCTGAGACAAAACACGGTAAACAACCAGGGCAACCACTGGGAACAGAATCAAAGGCTAATTTACAGCGTTTGGTTGATGAGGTAGAAGGAAAGGTATCGGTAGTTAGTATTGAGAGCGATCGCTATGGTCGCACTGTAGCTGAGGTTTTTTCCTCTAAGAATGGCTTGGAGAAAAACTTTAACGAGGAGCAGCTATCAAGCGGATTAGCTATGGTCTATCCATCTTTTATAAAAAAATGCCCTAATAGTGATGTTTTTATAAGGGCAGAAGAAATAGCAAAGAATAAAAGGTTAGGTGTTTGGGGGGACTCTTCTAGTATCCCCCCTTGGAATTTCAGAAAACAGCAACGTCAAAATAATGGTAACTGACCATTGATAACAGATTTGCCCACAACTTCAATAATTTTAAGCCAGCGCTGTTTTGAATAAAATCTCTGGCTTTTATACCATTCTTCTGGATTTTTATCTTGTTTACTAGAATTGCATGATAAACAAGCAGGGACAAGATTTCCTAAACAATCTGGGCCACCTTTAGAAGATGGGACAAAGTGATCTAAAGTTAAAGAACTCTTTTTTCCACAGTAAGCGCACTGATTATTAAAAAAGTCCTTCACACTCTCAACTTGTTGTAGTGTATAAAATACAGAGTGATTATTTAATCGTGCTGCTTCTCTCCGATGATTGGCTAATAATTTAACCTTTCTTCCTCTTTCAGAAGTAGAGTAACGGCGATTTGTTCTATTGATGCGATCGCGGTTTTGATTACAATAATTGCGCTTAGTTTCCTTTCCTTTTTCAGACTGGTTATATCGCTTTTGTCTTGCAGCATATAAAGCTTTATTTTGATGATACGACTCTCTAGCCGATTGATTATAGCGATCGCAGTTTCTTTTGCGAGATTGTTGTGCTAATTCCCGGTAGCGCTCAGGATTATTTTTCTTCCACATTCTCGACCTTTCTACAGCCTCTACAGAATGTTCAGCACAATACTCACGTTTCAAGATAATTGCAGTGTACGCTCCATACAAAGATTTTAAATAAAGATTTTAGATAATTTAAAAGCGGAAACCAGCCAAAAATTGAGTGTTCCCTAAGCCAGCCCTTGCAACCAGACACAGCCAAGAAAGAAACTGCTGCGGAAACGCGGCGGTTACTCGTGCTGGCCTGGTTACAAGCCTCACTCAATTTTTGGTTGGAAAGAAAACCCCATAAACAATAGTGTGGCTAGTTTCTCGGCGGCGGCATCCCTTATTGTGCTTGCATTATAGATTGTATACATACTATAATAAGTTATCTGCAATTTTTACACTGCCATGCTTTCAGCCGTTTTTTCTCCCTACACCTGCTTTGGTTTCTCTGGCTCCCGCAAGTGGCTTCAGTCTCCAGCCCCGTTGTCTCCGGCTGCTGCTGCTGTCCCTGCTGGCTCCCGCGTGTTGGTGGGTTGTGCGGCCGGTGTCGATGCGTTTTTCCGTTCGGCGTTCCCGGCTGCCGAGGTGTTCGCGGTTTCCTCTGGCCAGTGGGGGCGTGGTCGTGGTGCGTTTGCGGCGCGATCTGTGGCGTGTGTCCGTGCCGTGGGTGCTGGCGGCGGTCTGTGGGTTTCGTTTCCTACTTCCCCGTGTCCTGTTGGTCTTGTTCCCTCTAGTTCTCAGTCGCGGTGCTTCTCCGGTTTCGGGTCTGGCTCCTGGGCTTCGCTTGCCTTTGCCCTTGGGTCTGGGTTGCCTTGCGTCGTGTTCTTGGGGTCGTTGCCTGTTCCTCCAGCGTGGGGTTTGTCTCCGGTTCCTGGGTCGCCTGGGTGGTTTGGCTGCTGTCAGGTTGTTGCACCTGCACAGGTTCCAGTTCAGTTGTCTCTATTTTAGTTTGGGTGAGTGCGATTGCGATCGCATCCCGCACAAATTCCAACCTGCGATCGCCCAAAGCTCTAAGCGCCTCATCCATTGAAGCTGTAAGGCGAATATTTAAAAGCTTCTCCAGTGGCTCAATTCCAGCCGCATCACGTTTAATAGTTTTGCCAAACTCTGGGTTTCCTCCAGGCCGCCCACTAGCTAAACTCCCCATATTTTTGCTCCAAATCTGCCTTTAGATTCTAGCAAGTATACAGGCTATATTCTTAAAGATTCTATGAAGCTATGTTTATTATAGTATGTATACATGGTATAATCAGGGAGTACCCGACCAAGGACACCGACCATGATATCTGATAAAACTTGTTCAGCTTCTATTTTTATCCCGCACCTAAGCGATTATGTAGAAATTGTTGGCGGGAAGTGTGAGCAAATCGATGGCAAGCAATATTTAAGAGTTATTTGTGCAGATTCTAAAGGTAACGAGGTTTTGCTGAATCCTTCAGACCTTGAAACCTACTTTAAGCGGTTTGTTGTTCCTTTTTAATTAGTTAATCTGCGATCGCTTATAGGGCGATCGCTCTCCCTTCATTTCCTCTAAGAATTTAAAAGGCATCCGACCATGACAAACTTAAAACCGCATTCTTACGCAACTTTCGACTTAATCAGAAGTGAACAAGTAAAAACAGGAACTTTCTTTGTAATACTCAAACACCAAGATGGTGTTTATTCCACTGGAATTTTGATAGATAATCCAGAGCAAGAAGACAAGCGCGGCTGGTATCTTTTCTCAGAGCAAAAATTTAAGACAGAACTAGCCGCAGTAATGGCATTTAACAAACTTTGTGCAAGCATTCCCGTAAAAGTTCACGGGTAAATTTCAACAGCGTTGCTTGCCGCCGCAGGCATCGCCCTAGTTGCGATCGCTCTCCCACCTGCAAACTTCTATCCTTATCCCAATCATCAATAAATGTGGCGCTGAAAACCTCAAGCTCACATACGGCTTTTGCAGCAAAGATTTATTGAAGTTTCTTAACCGTGAAAAGTCTCGTATCTGCCCCAAGGTTGACCAGCACACCGCGCACGAAGAAAATAGCAAGGGTAACTATTACTGCAAACATTTAGGCGCTGCTTGCGATTTTAAAATAGTGGGAGTTGACAGTACCAAGGTTATTGGTTTTTTGAGAACCTTAAACTTTGACTCAATCTATTACTACGGCAAAGATAGAACAGTTCATGTAAGTTGGTCAGCAACACCACGGCGTAAAGTTTGGGAATTTACCGCACAGAATACGCCTAAACCTTACGGTAATTATTAATGGGTTTAACCTCTAAAAAAACAGTGTCTAACCGCGCTGTTTTTCTTTTATGAATTGTTTGTAAAGTTAGTATTTTAGCTTGTATACATACTATAATAGATTATACAAACCCTTTGAAAAAGGTATCCGACCAATGACAAGATTCTCTGCGAGACCTGCGGTACGCTCCGCTAACGCACACCGACGCCCTAACTATAATTACTCTCCTTTCCATCAATCTTTGCTGCATGAAAATAACGGTGAGGACTACGCACTACGTCATATCTATTCACTAGAAAATACTAAATATTTGCTCCAAAAATGGGGATGGTCAGCAGAACAGGTAAAAGTCGGTATTGACCATGCAACAATTGACGTTTACAAAAATGTTGTTTACCTCCACATCTGCAACAAAATTATTAAGCGTGGGCAAACTATTAAAATTCGTGGCATCTCTCGCTTTATTAGTAAAGCTGACTATGTAGGCGTGTTGATAGAGCGCTGCTGGGCAAAAGCTGATCCCTACAAACTTGAACCAGGTAGCGAGTGGGATGAATTAATAGCTAAAGGCAATACAGGTGATTTTTACGAACTTAAACTTCACCGATATGAAGTAACTTGTACTTGCCACGCCTACAGTGGAATTGAAAAAGCATTCACACAAGACCCAGTTGCAGCAAAACATTTAATGCTGCACGAGAGTGTAAAGGGACAGATACCCGATAAACATATCTTCGCAGTGTGGAAATATTTAGGCGCACAAACCTTACAACAGTATGAATACTGCTGGATAGAGCGTAAAGAAGCGGCTATGAAGGAACAGGATAAATGCTCATGGCAGTATGACCCTGATAGCGAACGCGAACAGCGTCTCGTAGAGAAGCGTTAGCGAGTCTTCTCCCATCGCCCTTGGCGTCTCGTAGAGAAGGGGAGACGCCAAGGGCGAACGAGCGTCACCGGAGCCAGAGTTATTAGACTGGTAAACCCCTGCAAAATAATTTCTGGCCGCCAGCCCACAGCCATAAGTGAGGGTATTTCAGTACAAAGGTATCCGACCAAAGATCCATCCATGCTTCATACCACCCACAACTTTATATTAACACCTCACATAGGTTGAGCGACCTGGGTAAGTCGTTAAACTGTCTAATTTAAAACTGCCGCCTAACCCGACCAAGAGCAAGCGGCAGTTACCCCAAACAAGAGGTAAATCAAATGTACAACAACATTACAGACATAAACCGCGAGATTGCGGCACTGCGAGAACAGCGAGATTACGAAATTGCTTACTGGTTTGAGCAGGGAGAGTGCGATCGCAACTATGGACTACAGCCGCAGTACTCCGAAAACCCTTGGTACATCCTCGGCTGGCATGACCGCGACTATTGGCTAGAGATTGATTTCAATCTACAACCTGTAACTTTTGACCACTTCTAAAACCAGTAGCGCCCCAATCATAGCAACTGGGGCAACCATAAATTATGTTTAAAAAAGCAACCAAATCTCAAATCAAAATCCGCCTTGCCGTCAGTGGAGCAAGTGGCAGTGGCAAAACGTATTCAGCACTAGCGATCGCTCAACATTTGGGTGATAATATCGCCCTAATCGACTCGGAACGCGGCAGCGCCAGTAGATATGCTGACCGATTTATGTTCAACACCTGCGAACTCAACGACCATCACCCAGCTAGATATATCGAAGCTATCAAAGCAGCAGAATCAATGAATTTTGATGTTATCATTATCGACTCGCTATCTCATGCTTGGTTCTCGGAACTAGAACTAGCTGGAGGAAGATTCGACGGATGGAAAAATGTTAGACCACTGGAGCGAAAACTTATTGACGCAATGATAGGCAGTTCATCTCACATTATTGCAACCATGAGAAGCAAGACAGAGTGGATCATGGAAGAGTACACCGCTAAAGACGGAAAAACCAAACAATCCCCCAAGAAAATTGGTACAGCCCCAATCCAAAGTAGTGGGATTGAATATGAGTTTGATTTAGCTGGAGAACTTGATTATAACCACATTCTGACAATCAGCAAAAGCCGATGCCCAGAACTTTCTGATAAAACCTTTCTCAACCCAGGCAAAGAAATCGCCGATACCTTAAAGGCTTGGATTGGACAACCTCAACAGCCCCCTACTATAGTATCGGGTCTGCAAACCATAACTGAACCCCAGGCAAAAAGGCTTTGGGCGATCGCAAAAAATGAATTACAGTTATCGGAATCAGATGTGCGATCGGTGCTGGCAGGTTTTCAGTTAGAGAAGACTACTGATATTCCTGTTCAGAAGTATGATGCTGTGATTCAGTCGATGCGAGACTATGGAGATAAATTTTAGGTTGTGAATACGAGGGTTTTTTCTTTCCAGCCAAAAATTGAGTGAGGCGACGAGTCAGGCCAGCACGTATAACCACCGCGTTTCCGCAGCAGTTTTTTTCTTTGCTGTGTCTGACTCGTCGGGCTGGCTTAGGGAACACTCAATTTTTGGCTGGTTCCTTCCTTTTGAATTCCCAAAAAAAGGGGCCGAAACCCCCAAACAAACCGCTAGGCAAAAACTAACCGAAAGCGACCAACACGAGGCCGACCCAACCACACCCGCACAACCACAGCAGGAGACAAACAGGGAACCGACACCCGCCACCGCCGCCCAGTAAACCGAACCACGCAGAACGAGCCAGCACCGAAGAACCGGCCAGCAGCCACCGCCGCAAAACGCACCGCCGCCAACTCAGACGCGAACGAACACACACACACCCAACTAGAGAACGCACGAGACGACGGCCGCACCACAGCAAGCCCAAGACCAGGGAAGCAACGGGACAACTCAACCACTTCAGCCGCTAAGGGAGCGGGACAACCGACGAACGACCGACGACAAACGAGAGTGGACATAGCAGACCTCAACGCGAAAGGACGACAGGGAAACCCCCCGGCTATTTCTTTCTTTGCGTAGCGTGTCAAGGGTGGCGGATCGGGGTCTGGGGTGTCCCCAGGTATAAAAATGCGAAGCACGATTTCCCGCCACTTGCGTAGCCCTTGATACGCGTAGCCATCCTAAAACAGCCGGGGTAGCCCTGCGGCAATGAGCGCTCCCCTTGGGGCGGGGGGGACATCGACCGACGAAGGAGGGAGTCAATAAAGAAACTGCGTAGCAACCTTATTCTTTATTTCGCGTAAGCGATTTGTTGTGTAGGCATCGCTCATGCCAAAAATATACTTTAATTAATCTATATCGAGCGTACACAGCATACATGATATTATTTAAGAATAGTATCCGACCAAAATATTATGCCAAACTATCACCCAAAAATTGAGCATCTAGCTAAACAAAAAACGACGTGGCAACATCTGCCAACTAAAGCTGTTAGAGTGCCTGAGATATTCTTAGAGGAAATTGAAGAGTATGCGCGATCGCTTGACAGTCAAATTAGCCCATTTGAGTTTATTATCTCTGCATTAGATAAACTCAATAAGGATGAGATAGCACAAATCAAGCTGGCTATAGAATCCTTATCTGGTGGGGAGTTAGCAGGAATAGAAAAATGTACTAGCCTTGAACTCAACACTAATAAGCAAGCCTTAACAGTCCCTCAAGAATTACAATTATCTAATGCCGAGATTGCAGCGTACACGGCAAAGTTTGGATTTGTACCATCTAAATATCAACTAGCGATCGCTGACTGGATTCTTACAGAAAAGGGTCATGGTTGCTGTAATTCGGTTGCTGGATCTGGCAAGAGCAGCACACTTAAAATAGTTGCTAAGACCCTTGAAGAATCAGGTTTAAGACCTAGCGAAATCAAAATCTGTGTATTTGGTAAGCTCAACGCGCAGGACTTGATTAAAAAGTTTGGACAGACTTGGAAGGAGTCGATTAGCACCATGCACAGCGCTGGGTTCTCACTGGTAAAAAAGGAACTAGGGATTAGAAGCAGTTATGATATTGAGGTTTCAGGGCAGAAGTATAAACGTATTGCCCAAGACTTAGATTTGATCTCTAAACGTGGTAATCCAGTTGGCAGGTTGAAAGCTGAAAAAATTATTGGTAGTGATAATGATTTTCTTAAACTTATAGACTTAGTACGACTAACTAACCAGCAGCCCACACAACAGGCAGTTATTGCGATCGCATCCCATTTTGAAATTGATGATGTTTGGGAACCTGACCTTATAGCTCGGTGGATTGAGTATTGCTTAAAAATTGGTGAGGAGAAAGCTATTAAAAAAGAGTGTCTAGACTTCACCGATCAGATTTGGTTGCCTGTAAAGTGGAAGTTAAATGAGGCTAAGTGGTTCAAACCTTATAAATTTGTACTTGTAGATGAAGCTCAGGACTTGAACGCTGCACAGTTAGAATTAGCTTTAATACTCGCTGGGTCAACTGGTCGGATTTTGGCAGTTGCCGATCCACGTCAAGCCATAATGGGCTTCGCTGGAGCAGATAACAAGAGTTATAAGAATATTGTCAGTCGCACCAATGCTATAGAGTTACCACTTTCAATTTGTTATCGTTGTCCGCGATCGCATATCGAGCTAGTCAAGAAAATCTACCCTGAAATTCCCATAGAACCATCGCCAACAGCTAAGGAGGGAACTATTACCCAAATTAATAGCGGTGATGTTGAAAAGCTAATCAAACTCGGTGACATGGTAATTGGTCGTAAAACCGCACCGCTAGTTAGCTTGTGCATTCGTCTAATTAGTCGTGGCATCAAAGCGACGGTCAAGGGTAAGGATATAGGCGAATCGCTGAAAAAAGACCTTGAGGATATTGCTAAAATATCAGGTTACAGTTTTCAGTTCTTCAATGACGCTGTATCTACCTATGATCAAATTAAAGCCCAACAGTATCACGGCTTAGACAATGAGGAACAAATGCTTGAAAACCTCAAGGATAAGGTGCAGGCAATCACTATCATTTATCAATCTCAACCCCAAGCAAGGGGAATTGATGACTTAAAGTATTACATTGATAGTTTGTTTAGTGATGAAAATTCACCAATTACCTTAAGTACTTGCCACCGTGCCAAAGGTTTGGAGGGCGATCGCATCTTTATTTATAAGCCTGACGATATGCCAATGAGGTGGAAAAATCAGCAGGTGTGGCAGTTAGAACAGGAAGAAAATTTACTGTATGTGGCGTTAACTCGCGGTAAATCTGAGTTATTTATTGTGGGTAAACCAGAGTGGTATAATTCGCCATCTGATAGCGCAACGCTGGAGACATCAGGAGTTTCAGAAGATGATGATGTAGAATTTTAGATGATTATAGTGCGATCGCCCTCTACATAAGCGATCGCATCTATCCTCTAAGAATTGCACAGATAAATTTTTTTACTTCGATTCCCTATCCGCTTTCCGAAAATCCACCAACGCCTTAAGCAACGCCTCCGGTTCAAATCCAGAGGCATTTTGAATGTTTATAGCTATATCACTATTAAGTGATACGAAAGAACCTGTAACTATAGTTAAACCACTTTCTGAAAGCCCCAAAACTCGCGCCTTAGCTTCAGCTGATAACTTTTTCATCTGCTCAGATAGCAAAGATTCTTTTTCTTCTGCTGATAAGCCGTCTAACATTTTTTGCACATCGTCCAAAGTCACATAGTTAATTCCTTCTAGCATAGACACAACCTGATAATAAATAGCTAATAGCTACCGATCATACTTTCTCACACTGCGATCGCACTATCTAGACTTGTATCGTATTTCAAAGAAATTGCCGTATTTTCTTTAGATTCCTTCCACTTACGCCCAATTGTTAGCAAAACTGCATCTATCTCTTCCTCTCCAGCGCTTTCAATTAATTGGACGACACTAACTTTGCTGGCTCCTAGTTGAGTCAGCGCAGAAAGTCGCTGCGATTCAGGCAATGCATCAAGGATTGAAAAGTAATCCCCAGCTTTGATGTCTTGTTTGCCATTTAAAAATCGACTCAAAACACTGTTATCAACCCCGGAAGCAGTCGCTATTTGCCTAGCATTCATACCCCCAACGATTGCTTTATTTACTGCATCTATCAATATTTGCTGATGATTTGCCATGTTGTTGCTAAAATGCAAATTTTACTGTATATTATTTGTAATATAGCAAATTATCTAATTGGCCACAAGGGTAATTAAAGCTGATCTGATTTTATCTCAAATAAAACAGCCCCGACAAATGTGACTCTGTTCGGGGCAATTTCTAAACCTATAAGGATGATATGACAATTCGTGATTTTATGCAATTGGCTGTAATTGAGGTGCAGCCATGACAGAGCAACATTACCGCATGACGTTAAGCGATGCGATCGCACAGTATGGGTGCAAGTTTGGTGTAATTTACAGAATCTACTGTGATCAAACTGGATGCTCTTATGTTGGTCAGACTAGAGATATCAACAAAAATCAGCTATCTCGTATCAAGAGCCATTACAATGCCCTGAAAAAAAGCTGTCATCCTTCTTCTAAGTTACAGATGGCTTGGAATCAGACGAACGGGCAATCAATTAAAGATGAAATATTAGAGGTAGTAGCACCCGTCAATAGAAACGGGACTGATTCTAACGAGAAAATGGCAGAAGCCGAGAAACGTTGGCAAAAAGTTTACAGCTGTAATCAAAATTCTGGGGCATCTGTTGATCGCCACTATGCACTCAAAGCAGAAGAACTCAAAAAGCTACGAAATACGGGGATTATCAACAATGCAACGTTTGTGTACTTCCTTCTCAAGCTTAAAAATCCTTGGTGCGATCGCCCACTTCGTATTAAGCCCCTAGAACTGTCTGTTGAGTGGGACATTTCAGAAAGTAGTGTTTATGAGGCGATCGCTAAACTAAAAGCTTCAGAGTTGATCAGCATTGATCAAGCTGAAATCATTATCCGATGGCAAAACGATTCTCAACAAGATAGCCATTCTGACAATCCAGAATCAGTTACGGAAAGTCAGAATGAATTCCGAGATTCCAGAATTGATTCTGAGATTCCAGAATACGTTACGGAAAATCAGAATGGATTCCGAGATTCCAGAATCGATTCTGAGATTCCAGAAAATCGTCAGTTAGAACCCTTGCCAGATAAGGATTCCAAAAGCCCTCATACTATTCATACTTATTCAGACTTTAAACAGACTCTCTCAGATAGCGAGAGAGAGAGTTTTTTAGATTTTGGTAAGAAGAAAGCATCTCAGTTACCAAGACCACCTGAACTTCCGCAACGTTGGATTGAGAAGAACTTTGATGAGTTGCGTAGTCAGTGGTACAAGTCCACGGGTATTGTGTCCCCGGTGCAATCTGCAAAATGGGAAACTGACCCGCGCCGTCAAGAATGGCTAGACAAAATTCGCTCTCTTGGGTTCGCTGCCTTTATCTATGAAAGTGGCGATTTAGATAAGGAACGCAAAGAATTTTACGAGTGGGTAAACTCTAATAATTTAATTTGGGGGGATGAAGAATGAAGCTACCTGAATTTTCCCCAGAACCAGTAAGACATGAAGATCAACCAGGGTATCAAAAAGAAATTTGGCAACCTTCTTGGAAATGCTTCTGCTGTAGAGATTTGGGCATAGTTGATCCACATCTAACAAGATTGGTGATGCCGAAATATAATTCTGACCGCGATCGCAATCCAATATGTCAAGCGCCAGGATGCAATCAGGGCGCTAATTGGCTGCATCTGAAAGGAAATATAGATATGAGATTGACAGCCGCAATCTGCCAAGAATTAGACCGGATTGAGCGAGGACACTGGCGAGAGACGACACAGCAGCAATTTGAAAAGTATAAAAAGCAGCTTGACATTGCAACTAATGACATCGCTCAATCTCGCAATCTTGCAGTATCAAATCGCACTTCAAGCGATGACCGCGAAATACAGCAGCGCAAAGCAGAAATTGAGGCGATCGTACCTGAACAGTGGGAGGCAATGAATAAAGAGTATTTAGTGGGTAAAAAAGATGAGTAAAACTAAAACTTCTGATTGTTGGTATACACCGCCCCAAATTGTTAACTTAGTACAGCAATGTTTAAGTGGCATAACATTAGATCCTTGTGCAGATGATGGGAAACACATTGAAGCGTGTTATCACCTGACTGCTACTGATGACGGGTTATCTCACCAGTGGTCTGGGCGAGTTTTTATGAATCCACCTTACAGTTGCCCTGGAATTTGGATTGCTAAGTTGCAGGAAGAATTTGGCTCTGGACGAGTAGAAGAAGCGATCGCCCTCGTCCCGGTTGCAACAGACACAAAATGGTTTCACCCGTTAATTTCATCAAATTTAATTTGTTTTTGGAAAGGCAGGATTAAATTTTTAGATGTGAACTATCAGCCTAAAATGGCGGCCCGTCAGTCACATTGTCTAGTTTATTGGGGTAAAAATCAGTCCAGATTCAGACAAATTTTTTCACCGTTTGGGAATTTTAATTTCTTAGAGGAAAAGGAAGCGACAGAATGCAACTCACACAACTTGACCTCTGCTCAGGAGTTGGAGCCGGTTTTTGTTATGGAGGACTCAAGCACGGATTTAAGCTCATCGGAACCGCAGAGATTGACGAATACTGCTCAGGCATCCTTGAATTACGATATCCAGGAACTCACAACTACGGCGATGTGCAAACACTTGCTCACACCGGAGGTTTTGGGCTGCTACCAGGAGCAATCGATCTCATCACAGCTTCCCCACCCTGCCCTCCATTCTCTACAGAAGGACAACGACTTGGAGGCGCAGATGAGCGAGACTGTTTCCCCAGCGTCCTTGAAACCATTGGAGAATTGCAACCTAAATTTGCAGCCATTGAAAACGTCCCAGGACTTATCACCTGTCCCGATTATCCAGGACAACCCACAGGCTCATATTTCAGAGGCGTGGTCAGTACCCTTGAGCAATTCGGGTACGATGCGGAATGGCTTACTATCAGCAGTGGACACTTTGCCAGCCCCTACATTAGAGAAAGATTACTGCTGGTTGCGATCGCCCGGAGCCTTAAGCCTCAGTGGGAAAGGGCGGCCTCCTGGACAGACCAAGCAAGAAGCCGAACTGAAGAAGTTAGGCTTAATAAACAAAGGCGAGGTATTAAACCCGGCTATCCTTTGTCAGTGGTACGAAATCCCGGACTCCTGGCTAGACCCCTTGGAGTGCCGAGCCGCGACGGAACTATTAGAAGAATGCGACAGGCAGCAGGAAATCTTCTCGATCCTAGAGTCGCAGCGATCGCCCTTAACAGAATCGTCTATCTCAACTCCTTGTGCAGAGAACCAGCCATTAGCCAGGGCTAATGCTAAAGCTGGAACTTACATCATTAATCAGTCTGAATCATTAGCAATTATCAAAGATAATTTGGGTTTTGGGTTTGTCGTTGAGTGGTTAAGTTCATCTGACCAGATAACTTACAACTGGGAGCGAGATGATGAGGTTATTAGTAGGCTTGCGATCGCACCCCAACACCTGATTGATAAATTCTTCTCCCAAGGGGAGACGCTAAAAGCGATAGAGGATAAGTCTGATTTTGGGCTGTGCGAAGCAACACACGAAAATTTCTTAGAGGAAACTAAACCTGCTACAACGTCTACTGAGAAATCTAAAAGTAGACAGCGTAAAGGTTGCCTGTATAAATATCTTGAAAATAAAAAGCTAAAAAGTGGCGACATTGCCAGCTATCCCCGTGTCATCGGACACAGGCAGCCAGATAATCCTACTCATTGGCGTTGGGGCTTTAACTGGGAAGAGAAGATAGACGGGGAATGGAAGGGGCGAAGTATTGGAAGTGTGCCATTGGGAGCGATCGCACTTATCCAGTCAATGCAGAATGAAGGAATTAGTTTAGAGGAAATAATCGGTTTTATCAGGAGGGCTAAAAGTAAGAAATGTTAATACTAGGGGGTATAACTAATACCCCTAAATGTATAATGTACCCTATAAGGGAACGAAACTATGGACAAAATAACATCTGATAGATTAGCTAAACTAGCTCCAACAATCCAGCAATTCTTAGATTTGCACCCAGACGAGCAAGCATGGCTTTATTTGTTGCTGGGTAGGGCGGAAAGGAGAGCGATCGCAGTACTGGAATGTATACAGGGTAATTATATGAGCTATGAGGAGATTGCCGATCAAACTGATAGTAATATCAGTACAGTCAAGCAGATTTTGTATGCTCTATCTGATGGCGGTATAAATTTTCATGTCGATAGCTCAAATAAATGGATGACCCCGCAAGGGGGACGAAACAGAAGACTAACAAAAATATAATAAGGTAAAAAATGAACTTACTTTTAATTGACAAAGACGGAACGCTAATTAAAACAAAATCTGGGGAGAAATTTGTAAATAAGCCTTGGGATCAGGAGGCTTTACCGGGGGTAAAAGAAGCACTCAAATACTATAAGCAGCGTGATTGGAAGATTATAATTATCAGCAATCAGGGTGGTGTTAGTGCTGGCCATAAATCTTTAGAGAGTGCTATTTCTGAAATGAGATTCTGTATGGAATTATTACCAGAAATAGAGGAATGCTATTTTTGTCCAGATTTTGAAGGTGAGAACTGTTACCGAATTTGGGCTGATGATTTTATTCACTACACTGGTGATTCTTATTCAGTTTGTGAATTAGAAATTAAGAATCAATTTAGAAAGCCAATGCCAGGAATGCTCAAACTGGCTGCACATATTGAGTGTGCAGAAAAAGTATGGTATGTAGGCGACAGAGACGAAGATGAACAAGCCGCAGCAGCAGCAGGGCTGAATTTTATGTGGGCTGATGTGTGGAGAATGCGGTTCACTCCTGGGATGTACGAGGCAAGGCAAGCTCTTGACATTGAAAAGCGATTTATAGATTTAGAAGACTTTGAATTACCTGAAATCAAGAGAGAACCTATTCGTAAATCAATATTTGAGGAATAATGAACGAAACTGACAAGAAGAGTGGAAATTAAGCAAAAGTTAGAAAAATTGGCTGAAGAACTAGCAAACATCATTCCATCAGACCATCCTAAATGGAATGATGTTTTTGAAGATGTTGGAGCGGCTGGTTATTATATTGAGGAATCTGTTTATCGTGTTGAAGGAGCGATAAAAACCTTAGCTGATGATGAGTAAAGATTTTCTTGGAGGATGAAGGGCGAAGCTATAAAGCGGCAAGCAACGCCAACGTGAGTAAACTATACTCCGACAATTCATTTAAGAGTAACTTGGCTCATCTCTACCAATTCCCAATTCCTGTAATTTAGCCTTAATATCTCCCCACTCATCACCACAGTAGTAATACTTTTTATCTTGAAGATTGACAAGATAATACCCAGGTTTGCCGCCATTGATGCGGAACAGTTCTATTACAATCTTATTCTTGGTTATCCCAAATAACCTCTCTCGATCGCTTTTAGGAATGGGTTCGCCAGTCCGATTATAAAAAACACCTCCATTTTTAAAATACCAAGTTGTACCAACTCTTAGAATAATTTGAAAGTGAAGAGGGTGAATAATGCTTGTTGTTGACATAAGCTATACTCTAAGTAGAAGAGATGATAAAGAAAGCCCCCAGGTGTAAGCTGGGAGCAGATATTAAGCTAAAAGCTATTTATCGTCAGAGTTTGATTCTTCGTCATCCTCTTCTAAAGCTTCCAGCACATCTTGCGTATAAGCAACGTCTTGATTCCCTTCATCATCTGTCTTAACCCAGACATCAGAATCCAAGTATCTAAACTCGACTTCAGGATCGTATTCTTCCTGATGCCCGTTGCCATCTTTAGATTGAGTCATTTATTTCACCTCCTGATGAGAGTGTAGTTTTTATTACTCCCATACTTATAATTATCGCCTATTTATTTAAATACGTCAGCCATTTTTGTATAAACGTTAACCACAAATAACATGAGGTTGATTCATGATTTCTATGATTTCGGTAACAGGAACTTCATTTGTGAAACATTCAGTACGACCATCAAAGTCATTAATTGGTCGGTAAGAGAACTGTGCAAATTGAGTTAAGATGAATTCCTCTTTTTGAAGAACATAAGTAAGTAAATCTTCAACTTGATATATTACGTTGACTTGATACTTTTTGCCAGGAAACCTTTTGTTTATAGGAAGCCCAGTAATACCAATCTTTATGAAAGTCTCATCAGAAAATATAACTTCTGCTAAATAGAGATGTTTTCTGGTACTATTTTCAAGTTTTCGATCCTTATGAATCAAGATAATCTTTTCTGTTGCGATCGCATCTAACAACTGACCTGTAGAGCCTTCGCCATCGTATATATAGCCTAGCTTTTGAGCTATTTCTTTTAGTTTATCTGCTGTTGCAGGGTCAACTCTAGCATGAATGTTAGTGCGGTATAACTTTTTTCGGCCTGCCATAAATCCTTAATAAGTGGTTTACGGATATTTTAGCAGCATTTTTTTACTTTGAGGCGTTCCTAAGGAAAGCGGTACTCCGCATCGCTCTCTTCAGTTTCTTAGAGGATGAGGAGCGATCGCGGTAGTTCATACCAAAATGAAACGCTACACAGCAATTTGCTCCCAGCCATATAGACGCTCTTCGCGTTCGGCATCGCCTCATATTTTAAAGATGAAATTGACTTGTGTAAATTAATACTGCAAAATTTCTTAGAGGAAAAGTCAATAACTCAACTTTCCTCGCTTGAATCTCAAGAATGGGAGCGATCGCCTGCTGCGGGAAACTACGCTCATGTTGCTGTTTTTTCCTCTAAGAATGATGAGCAATGCCGAAGGCGGGCGATCGCCGATCGCTCCTCTTTTCCTCTAAGAATTGGGTGGCGGCGATCGCTCCTAATGATTAGTTTTCCTTTAGCCTGTCTTTTCGTACTATCCTCTTGGCTTGGACTAAGCGATCGCTCCTCTGGCTTCCTCGCTTGATTTTATTTTGGTTGTCACCTTCTCTAATACTGTCTCCAAACGGCTGGTAAATTCTGAGGAGCGATCGCAACTCCTGTAAGAAAGCTATTTACAATATTTGTTGCGATAACTACTTGTTGCCATCTGCATTGCTTCAGCTTGTGTCCACTGCTTCATAGGTTGTAGCTCTGAAAAGCTGGCAAAATGATTCAAAATCGAGTTATTTTCTGTAACTTGAGCAATGACTTGGGCGACGGTCTTGCAGCAACTGTCAGGACAACGGACAATTTGCTCCTCACTGAAGCGGATTACAACCCAACCTTTATTAATAAAGAAATTATTACGCTTGCTGTCTTTAGAAGACTCAACATAATGTGTAGGTTTTCCAGTGTGATAAACGTAAGGTTCATCTATCTCAATATCAATGCGAAGATTTAACCCTTGGTCAATATATGCAAAGTCTGGGCTGTATGGATAGTCAAGGTCAGGGATTTGGAGAGTTAGCTTTTTGTGAATCTTACCTGAGAAATGTCGATTGAGATAATTGCAAAATTGAGCTTCTGCCCAACCTTCTTTTGCCCCGCCGTTATTGCCATCATGAGGTACGGTTTGACTGAGAACTTTTAGTAACAGTTTGTAGCGAAACTCTGTTACTCGTTCGGGACTGCGGGCTGCTTTAACTTCCTCCTGATGCTCTCGTTCCTTTTGTTTGTGACTTTCCAACTTTCTAGGATAGTCTGCCACCTCCCCGTCATGTTTCTGCTTGCGCTGAGGGTAGGTTGTGATTTGATGCCATGCCTGGGCAGCGATCGCTCCTGCTGCTGCCAAAAACAACAATAACCCTGGCATTGTTCCACCTTGAGAGGCTATGGCAACGCTAGGCACTGTGGCAACAGTGGCCTCAACAACAATAACTGTTGTGTTTAGTTTCTGAGGTTCTGCTCCCGGTTGCTGAGGTAAGGGTTCTGTAAATATGGGTTCTGGTGGCAGGGCTGATTTGGCTCTCTGAATATCCCCTGGAATCAGAATTATTGGGTATTGACTCATAAATTAAACCAAAAACATATTCAGGAACTCAATCACAACATTTTCAGGTTGCTCAAAGCATTCTTTCGCCTCAAACCTAACTGTAGGAATGCCTTCTCGCAATAGCACTCTATCTCGCACATAATCTCTGGTTATTTGTAAAGATTCTTGATGATGATTACCATCTACCTCCAATATCATGGACTTGCCTTTATAAAACACCAAAAAATCAACTTCAATGCGTCCTGTCAGCCAACCACTTGCATCAGATATAGGAGAACCTTGTCGCCCAATTCGACCCCGTGCATTAGCAAAGAATAAGACCCCTTTGTTATCCAGTTCCTCAGCAATTTTGATTTCAGGTTTTGAGCGAAAATACATTCCGCCCCATTCATATTGAGCGTTTACATCAGTCCTAACTTCTCGTCCAGAGTCAGTGTCATTTTGTGGTGTATCTATTCCTGGTATAGCTAAAGTAGTTCCACGAGTAAACTGTTCTACTTGTTGTTTGTAAGAACTATCAAAAAATAATCGCCACCAGTGCGGAGTACCATGTCCATCACGCTGGTTTGCATAAGCTAGGTGTAAATGTTCGTTAATTTCTAAATAGTATCCCGGTCTAGTTCTTGCATATAAATATCTATTAATTTTGGTTCTTAAGTTTTTATCATTGTTATTTTGTCTGGTGATGACAACTAACAAATCTAATACCTTACCTGTCTGCACTTCTAAATAATACGGAAGTTTACCCCCAACCGGAACGATAGAATTACCCTTGACTTGATGCTCTATTCCCTGAACCATTTTTAGTTAATTATATTTAATGTAATGTTAAGACAGCGATCGCTCTTTTTTCCTCTCTTCTCTACAAGAGGCTTCCTTACGGGACGCTGCGCGAACGCTTGATTGGAAGGAGCGATCCGCTCAATCATGTTAGTTTTCTCTGAAAAATGGGGGTGCGATCGCCTACCTGGGTTTTCCTCGCTTGATTGGGGAGAGCGATCGCTGGCAAGTACTAAAATTGAGCCTTCAGTATATCTGGCGATCGCATTTTGTTGAGAGTTAAGTTCATTGCTATACATAAAGAATTAAATTTAATTATTATTATCTGAGTAATTACTTGATTTCAGCCTTTCAGTCATTGGCTTAACTTCATAACCAATAGCTTCTGAAATTAACTTGCACTCTTCTGGACTAACAAGCTTCCTGACATATTCAGGGAACTTTTCAGGTATGTAAGTTTCTTCTAGCCATTCATGAAATTTTCCTAATAATTCATAGGGATAAATATTTGCAAGCTGTTCACCCCTGCCATCTGGGTAACAATGAATATATTGCTCAAAATCAGTGTCATATCCGTTCTTTCTTAGCCAATGACACCACGTTCTACCTACTGAACCATCAACAGTAGCTCTATCGTGTAAAGGCGCTCCTTTAGCTTCTAATTTCCTCATTAGTTTGCCTATTTCTTCAAAAACGCACCATGTACCCTTTGGTAATGTTGTCTTTTGCTCAAACATCATTAAGCGTTCATACCAAACACGCTGGTAAGGATGTAAATTTACAGGTTTTTGAGTCGGAGCTTGACCAGTAAAAAGCCATTGCTCTACCCAGTCCGATACCATCATTTCAAACTCAGGTGAGAGCCACATGGCAAAGGAAACAGCAAGCTTAGGATGAATCCAAACTTCCCTGCTTTTACCTTCTCCTTTCTTCTGCACAAGGTCATAAACCTCAATTCCAGTTTTACTAGATAAAAGTTCTAAATACTCAATAGTTCTATCTTTTTCAAACCATTGATTAGGGTTTCTATATTTGCCAACTTGTTGCTCATATGCTTTTGTTAATTTTGTTGCACTAATATAACCGTCAGATTTACGTTGACTAACAATTAATTCACCAACTTTGTGTTCAATATATTGCATAAGTATTTTCTTCTAATAATCTTCACTTCTCCAGCCATCAGCTTATACAGATGAGCCGCCCTATCTCAATCTCTACCTCCCAGTCTTCTACACCTTGATATTTGACATCAAGGTATTTTTGGACTATGCCTTCGATGGATAGGATCTTCGTGGCAGCTTCCAAATGCTTGATGATGAGTGGAGAAAGCTAGTGGCAATATCGAGGTCAATTTGCTTCTCATCTTTAATTTAGACTTTGAGGATAGATTCTAGTTTATGTTAGCAATCGTCGATGTAGTTAAGGAGGAGTATTATGTATCTCCTACGTATATTGGTCTCTATTTTCCTGACAATGTTTTTCAGCTTCTTTTACCCATAATTCATACCAATACCAAGTGTTAGCTACTTGAACACCAAAAGATTTTTTCGGATCTTTTGCATTTAAAGACCTCCATAACTCTGTATGATGTTGCATTCTAAATTTTGAAAATCCTTTTTGGTTCATTTGTTCAACAATCTCTTTAGGCAAAAATTTCTTTTTTTCTGTTTCTTTAATAACTGTATAGGTGGCGTTGACATCTTTTGCAAGAGGAGAATCTGCCTTGATAAATTCAATAACTTTATCAGCTTGTCCTTTGTGGTTAACAAGTTTTGCTACAAATAAAACTCTATAAGCAAACTTTGGGCTATTGTATTCATCTTCTGACAACTTAGTATCAAATCCTTCAATAAATTTTTTAATATTGTTGGGTAGGTCTTTTGCTTCCTTCAAATTATCAACTTGATATTCATCAATGGATGAAAATTGAAGGCTAAAAGATAGATACTTTTCTATGCCTTTATCATCACCAAAAAGCTGCTTAATGTAAAAGTTATAGTTCAGACAGCAGGCTTGAAACCTAGCACTTAAATATTTATCTATTTTAGTCGTCATTTGATGTTCAATTTCATGACGCAGAAGAATCAAAAATTTAAGATTGTTAGCAGTGTCTTTATCTATAGGAGTATAAACATAATTTAGGCACTGCTCAAGCTCCCAGTGCTTAAATACTCCTGTTTTAGTTCTCAAATATATTCTCCTTTTTCCTATACTTGATTGGTCAAAATATATATATTTAATTTTCTTCTTCCGATAATAAGCGTGAAGTAAATATGTCCATGCAATGCACATAATTACAATGAAGATTTCAGATTTAAAAGTTATTTGTGGATTATTAAATATTTGAAC
>JAHCSU010000469.1 GCA_023522315.1 Nostoc sp. CCCryo 231-06 | reverse complement strand
GTCATAGAAGAGCGCTAATAGCGAAAGTCGTCTAAAGACGACTGAGACTCATGTTGTAGTCCGTTTTAACGGACTTTAGCTATTAGCCTCTGAACTTCAGTTCTGGGCGGTTTCTGTTTAGAACGAAATAGCCCTGCATTGGGCATTTGCTTTAAACAAATGACAAATGACAAATGACTATTATGTAATTATCCTTTCCAACCTGCTGCGATCGCAGCTAAAATAGCGCTGCCGAATGCTAATCTATACCAAACGAAAACTAAAGTGTTTTTGGTTGCTAAGTATTTGATTAAAAATGCAATTGATAGGTAGGAAAAAATAAAGGTTGAAATAATCCCTACAATCAACAGTCCAACAATGTTATCTGGCAACTGTTGGGCTTCAAATAACTTGAAGATTTTCAGACTTTTATACAGCGTTGCAATTGTAAGAGTTGGAAACCCTAATAAAAAGGAGAATTTCGCTGCTGTATCGCGTTCTAATCCTAAAAATAAGGCAGTCGTCAACGTTGAGCCAGAACGAGAAACACCTGGAATCAAAGCAAGCGTTTGTCCTAATCCAACTAAAATACCATCCCGAATTTGCAATGAATTAAAATCTCGCTTGCGAGTGCCAATTCTCTCTGCAAAAGCTAGTAGAAGTGCCATGATGATTGACATTACGGCAATAATTAATGCGCTCTCTGGTAGAACATCTTTCAAAAGATACCCGAAAATCAACGCAGGCATTGTTCCTACTACAATACCGACAAGAATTTTCCACTCCTCACGTTGCCAGTCTTTGTCTTTTAATGCTTCGATTCCACCTTTGACAATACTATAAATCAGCGACCAAAAATAGCCCACAATTGCTATAACACTGCCAAATTGAATTGCATCGACAAAATCTTTAGAGCCTAGTTCTTTCCAGCCAAATACCTTTGTCACAATCAGAAGATGTGCAGTGCTGCTGATTGGCAAAAACTCTGTAATCCCCTGAACAATACCCAAAATAAAAGCTTGAATAAACTCCATCAATTAATACCTTTTTCCTGTTCTAGACATCCTTACTTAGCCGATGACAATGTTATTTTATATACTCTTTGCTGCACCCGATATTGTAGAAAATTCCACTTTACTGAATTAATAACATCACCCAAGACGCTGACCATGTTCTTACACCCACCTCAATAAGTCAACGAAATTTTGGCAATTCATCAAACTTTAATATTTAGCGACTGATGCTATTGACTTTTTACCCGTTACATTTACTTTCCATCTTTCTGTAGTTCTTTGTAAATGCAAACTACAAAGGAGTTTTCTACATAAGGCAACTTTCGGGAATTAGTCTGACACAGAATATTTTGTTTGGTTTGCACCAGTGTTCACCGAAATTTTAGTATAATTACAATGCCCCAGGGGGGGATTTAAAAGTGTGATATCTTAAATAAGATAAAGTTTAGTAACAAATATTAAAAACTTTGATTAATAATACACTGTCGTCCTACACTGCTTCTACCCCTTCTATTGATACCGAGTTAGATTTAACTGTTACAGGGCAGAACGGTATCAGGGAATTGGAATCTACACTCTCCTTTTCTCCCTCTCTTCCCTTATCTATTTCTGCCAGACAAACTTGGTTAGTGTTTGCGGCGGCGGTGTTTTTGGTAACAGTACCAGTATTTGTAGAAGCGCCAATAGTGCGATCGCTACCAAGTCTAAGTTTAGCGCTGGCAGCATTTTGGGTATGGCTAAGTTTTACCTTAATGTCGCGGACTGCAACTTATGTATGGGGAGATTTACTCTTAGGATTTAGCTGGAGTTGGTTAGCAGGAGCAATTTACTGGGGCTGGTTACGTTGGGAACCTGCATGGCATCTGCCCGTGGAGTCTATAGGATTACCCTTTGCTTGCTGGTGTTTGGCGAAGAATTGGGGCAAGGTGGGTAACTGGTTTTATTTAGGTTCTTTGCTAGGTACAGTCTTAACCGACGTATATTTCTATATAGCAGACTTGATGCCTTATTGGCGGCAAATTATGAGAGTAGATGCAGATGTAGCACCGCAAATATTACAAAATGCCCTGATGCAAGTACAAACACCTTGGGGACAAAGTTGGGCTATAGTTCTCGCCTTAGTCCTCTTGACAGTCGGGATTTTACCTTTAGGTCTAAAGCAAAGACACTGGTATGCCTTTAGTGGCGCAGTTTTAAGCACGATTTTGGTAGACAGCCTATTTTTGTTAGCTGCGATCGCAGCGTAAAGAAGGCAGCAGGCCGGAGGTTGTAATGATCGTGTATGCTTCTGTTAGCGAAACTTTTTCCAGTCTAGTCTACGGTACATCAAAAATGATGCTGTAGATGATTAATAGGTTAAGAAATATTACATAACAGTCCATCACTATCAAATCATTTTGCTAGGGTTTTCGGTATTAGACATCTGACGGTTTCGTGTCTGCTTGGGAGGTAGAATCAGCCACCCCGAAAAGATTTCGTCTAACTGGGAATGTTACCAGGATCATGGATGGAACCGTATTGCAGCTATGCAGGCACTCTGACCACGATGAAGATTTTGGCAAAAGTATAGTCAAACCCAGTAACGGCAAATATTGTGCATATTAATACGCTGTATATTAGTTTCTGATGACTGCTGTGTTGATTAAGCTATCAGGTTTTGTCTTTGAAGTTCTGTTCGCCGGAATCCGACGCTCAGACTTCTGTATTTGTCTTTGTCTTTTGCCCTTGGCGCTCTGACTAATGACTGCTGTTAGCTTAAAACTTTTATTTCTGTTTGATGGAGAGAGGTAGAAAATCGTGAAAGGATTGGCGCGTTTATTAACAGTGTTTAGCTTGTTACTTAGTTGCTGGGGATGGTTGGGAACAACTCAGATAGCCCAAGCTGCTAGTTTCAACAGTTTTGCATTTCCTCAAGTCCCAATGCTGGCAATTGAGCGGCAGAATCGGGCAGATGCGAAGCTAGGAACGGAATTTGGTAAAAAAATTGATTTGAATAATACCAACGTCCGAGCTTTTCAACAGTATCCAGGGCTTTATCCCACCTTGGCTAAGAAAATCATCACAAATGCTCCCTACAAAAATGTAGAGGATGTATTGGATCTTGCAGGATTAAGCGATCGCCAGAAACAAACCCTGCAAGCGAACTTGGATAAGTTCACTGTGACAGAACTAGAACCTGCCTTTAACGAGGGAGACGATCGCTTTAACAACGGCATCTACAGATAACTGCACGTTGCAGCTAATGTAGCAAATAGCAGCCCACTCCTGATTCTAGAGAGCGGGGCATGATATGAGTTATGAGTTAGGAGTTATGAGCGATGCCCTGAGCCTGCCGAAGGGTTAGGAGTTATGACTTTTTAACTTCTCACTTCTAACTCCTCACTTCTAACTCCTCACTTCTAACTCCCCCACTACCTTGCCTCAGATAGATATTCCTAGCCAATTTGATGTCTTAGTAGTCGGCGCTGGTGCTGCTGGACTATACACAGCGCTGTGTCTACCAGATTACTTGCGAGTCGGCTTAATTACCAAAGAAACTGTTGCTTTATCCGCCAGTGATTGGGCACAAGGTGGTATTGCCGCAGCAGTTGCCCCGGAAGATTCTCCCACGCTACACATTGAAGATACGATCCGGGCAGGTGCAGGTTTATGCGATCGCACTGCTGTAGAATTTCTCGCGCAACTTGCCCCTAGCTGCATTCAATCTCTGGTTGACTTGGGAGTTGCTTTTGACCGTCATGGTCAAGCCTTGGCTTTAACTTTAGAAGCTGCCCATTCTCGCAACCGCGTTCTCCACGCCGCAGACACCACAGGGAGGGAAGTTACCACCACCCTCGCGGCCCAAGTATTACGTCGCCAAAATATTCAAATCATTCAGCAAGCTTTGGCTTTGAGTTTGTGGATTGAACCCGAAACTGGTCGCTGTCAGGGAATAAGCCTGTTTTATCAAGGTGAAATCACATGGGTAAGGGCTGGTGCTGTGGTATTAGCAACTGGTGGTGGCGGTCAGGTATTTGCCCAAACCACTAACCCAGCAGTGAGTACGGGTGATGGGGTAGCGATCGCATATCGAGCTGGGGCCATCCTCCGCGATTTGGAATTTGTGCAATTTCACCCTACAGCCCTCACTAAACCTGGTGCCGATCGCTTTCTGATTAGCGAAGCTGTACGCGGCGAGGGCGCACACCTTGTCGATAACGAAGGGCGGCGTTTTGCCTTTGACTATCACCCTGCGGGTGAACTCGCACCCAGAGATGTCGTCAGTAGAGCAATTTTCAGCCATTTACAACGTACCGCCGTTGATCTGGCAACCGCCCATGTGTGGTTGGATATGCGCCCCATACCTGCCGACAAGATTCGTCACCGCTTTCCCAACATCATCAAAGTTTGTCAGCATTGGGGCATTGATGTTTTCCATGAACCAATTCCTGTGGCCCCTGCTGCCCATTACTGGATGGGTGGCATTGTCGCGGATCTGATGAATCGCACAAATATTAAGAGTTTGTACGCGGTGGGTGAAACCGCTAGTACCGGGGTGCATGGGGCAAATCGCCTTGCCAGTAATTCCCTGCTGGAATGTATTGTGTTTGGGGCCCAGATGGGCCAAATTGAGTTAGAAAATATTGGGCTGCCGTCAGAAACACCAGTACTACCATTACAGAAATTTAGTGCTGATGCCAGTGAGTGGCACATCCAGCAAGCACAGCTAGAAGCACTCAGGGAGAAGTTACCACGTCTAGTGTGGGAAAGTGCTGGTATTTGTCGCGAGAAATCAAAGTTAGAAACTGCGATCGCTACTATTGAATCTTGGCAGCAAGATTTCGCTATCCTGCCTTTAAGTAAATTCTTGCTTACTTTACGTCCCGCAGAACCAGCTAGTTTTGACATACCAGATGTTGAACGGCAATTGAGACTTTGGGCAGAAACCCGCAATTTATTAGATGTAGCTGATTTAATTCTTAAAAGTGCTGCTTTTAGAACCGAAAGCCGAGGTGGACACTACCGTTTAGATTATCCTCAGCCAGACCCAAATTGGCAAGTTCACGCACTTGTACAAACAGATCATTGGTGGAAATCTCCACTATTATCCTGATTAAAGTTTCCCGAACAGGCTTCTAACAAAGGCTTTTAATCCCGTTTCCTGTAGCCGCAGCGCTTGGAGGTGTGACGCTCTTAAGTCATTATCACTAGCTGTTGAGAGGGGAAATTCAGTTCACTTGAGTGGAAAGTAGCTCTTAGCCTATAAGTTAATGACAATGGCTCAGGTATGGGGTCAATCTAAATCCAAAATTCTTAAATTCTTATTAGCGGGTGCCACTACCATGCTGACTGTCGGGGCCACCATAATTTGGTGGGATATACGTGTCTTTTAAATTTTCAGAATTGACTTTGCGGGCAATTAAGGTGTTACTGCTAGTAGTGCCAAAAGCATTAGCGCTTACAGTACTGAACATCCCTGTACAAGCTGCAATTTTCGGTACTAGGATGTAAGCACCTATACATAATATTATAAACTTTTTTATTCCTGAGTTAGTCTTCATGGCTTTCAGTAAATTTACTACTTTTTAATTTAAAAACGTTTTTTATTTATTCCCGTATATTTACTGCCTGTTGTGAAAAAATCACTTTATTAAATTAATTAAATTATTACTGGTGGTGTACAAGTAATTATGGGAAACGCTTGTAAATTAAGCTTTATTTGTTGTTATTAAATGCTTTATCTACTTAAGTGATATTCTTAATATGCTATTTTTACATCAGTCAAAAGTTAGATATTTTGATAAATTGCTGTAAGCATTTTGTTTAAACCACTATTTATTAATAATATCTTAATACTTCTAAATATAAACACTATGCTTACTAGCTAAGAATTCAGAAAAACATTAAGTAATACTTAGTTAGAATGTATATTTAAAATTTAATTATCGTAAAGATATATAAAGCTACAGTAACGCAATTACTATAAGATGAGGATTTTTAAAACTATGAACTATGAAACAGCGTAATAATCTCACTAAGTACAGGTATATTTTAATTCTGTAAATATTATTACAAAATTAATTAGTTTGCTAGTTACCTCTGATGACTAATACCTTTATCACTTATGTTCTTAAGTTTCGTCTTCAGCTAAAAAAGCCTTACCAGTCCACTGTTTTGCCTAAAAAACTACTTTGTAGGATATACGCCATACTTTTTCAAGATAGTGTTTTTGACTTTTGACTTCCTCGTACCCCTCCGGGGAAGCAAGCTACGCGTAGCGTCTCGCAGAGAAGGGGCTGACGTATCTCCAGCCGTCATTCCTAATTTCAAGGTAAAAATTGTGACTAAAACGAAAAAAAGCTGGAGACTTGACTATTGACTAATTAAGCAAATTCGTAGCGATTTTTACCTTGGTGCTTGGCACGATACATTGCTGCATCTGCTTGTTTCATTAAAGTTTCACTATCTTGACTGTTGTATGGATAAACACTAATACCAATACTGGCAGAGACTCGGATTGCATAGCCGTCCAAGACAACTGGCTTGCTAATACTGGTTAAAATCTGTGCGGCGATTTTGGCAGCTATTTGAACATTAGGAATTGCCCGCAAAATCACAGTAAATTCATCGCCACCCAAACGAGAAACTGTATCACTAGAGCGTAAAGAGTTGCTGAGTCGCCCCGCGATAGTTGTTAACAAGCGATCGCCCGCCTCGTGCCCCAGAGTATCATTGATTTGCTTAAAGCCATCTAAATCAATAAACAGCACCCCCAGCAACAAGTTATTGTGTTGCGCCCAATGTAACGATTCGCAAAGTTGTTCGGCAAAAAATTTGCGATTAGATAGACCTGTGAGCGGGTCGTGATACGCTAAGTGACGCAAGTGGTCTTCTTTGAGTTTTAGTTCCTTGTTAGAGCACAATAGTTCAGCAGCAGTACGTTTTAGCTGTTCTTCCATGAGCTTGCGCTGAGTAATATCTCGGATTACTCCAACTAAAAAGAAATTGCCAGCTGAGTCTTTATGGAGCGATCGCTTAGTGGCAATTTGATGAGTCTGACCATCTGCATTGGTAAATTCTTCTTCATGTTCCTGGGGTTTTTGAGTCCTGAACACAAGATCATCCTGTTGTCGAAACACATCGGCTTCATGTTTAGGAAAAAAGTCATAATCTGACTTTTCAATTAACAACTTATTCGGATGACCGATAAATCGACAATACGCTTCATTTAAAACAATCCACTGATGTTGTTCATTTTTCACAAAAATTGGATCGGGAATCGTGTTGATTACGTGATGCAAAAATTCTTTAGAACGTTTCCATTCTTCCTGGATATGAGCAATATGACTAGTCATCCAAATAGCTGAACTGCCAAAGCTTAACAGTGAGGGAATTAGCGGTATCCACCAACCGTACAAGAAAGCAAGGTACGCACTCAGGGTCAATACCAAGCAACAAACTAGGATGCTAAAAAGGTTCTTAGTTGCGTCTCTTATCCGCCATGTCGTTACAGTTCCCAGATAAGACCAAATAAAAATCCACAAGTCTTCCAATAAGTCAGGCCAGACCTTGAGTAATGTTCGTCCTTGGAGAGCAGCTGAGATTAACTCACTAATAAAATAAGCTTGTAGTTGAATACCAGGTACAGGCTTTGCGGTACCCATTAGACTGCTGGAGTAGGGAATGAATACAAAATCATTGAGACTAGGTGCAGTGGAACCAATAAGTATAATCCGATCTTTGATGAAGTTTTCTCCGACTTTATCTGCTAGTACATCTTTCATCGATACCTGGCGAAAACTACAAGATTCTCTAGATGAACTTTGACATTTGGGTTTGGGAAAATTGGACAAAATTTGGTAGCCTTTATCATCAGCTCCCACATAGGCACCATCATTAGCCTGAAAACGAGTAAATACTGCCTTACCCAATTGCAAATACTCAGGGTTGTTTTTTGCTTTGGTGGGAGTAATATTTTTTGAATTTAAATACAATAAAGCCAACTTCAGAGCAAAACTTTCGTGTACCTGATTATTAACGTGCCAATATAACAAGCTGCGACGTACTTTACCATCAAGATCATATAGCACGTTGTTAAAGCCTACTTGATCCTGCTGATCTAGCTCTAGTGGAGGTAAAACATTAAGGTTTTTGTCACTTGTTAGTAGTTTAATACCAATCAAGTTGGGCATTGACTTATAAGCTTTACGCAGTTCTTTATTACCAGGCTCTACTGGCAAATTTCTATAAATATCTAAGCCAATAGCACGGGGTTTGTGGACATTTAATTTTTCCAACAATTGGGCAATCTTTGTATCTGGAATCGGCCACAAACCTACTTCATTTAAATATGCTTCATCAATCACTACGATGGTAATACGCTGTTCTGGCGGTTCATTTGGACGTAAGCGAAAAAATTGATCCAAAGCTGCCAACTCCAAAGATTGTAATAAGCCGATGGAGTGCAAAACCAGGACGCAGACTGCAATGCTGGCGGCAGTAATCAATTCTCTGTGTCCTCGACCAAGCGATTGTTTCAGTCCAAAGATTAACTTCACAAAATGCTTGCCTAGCTGCTGATTCATTCCCATTACACTACTGGGGAGAAATATTCTCTATTTGCTATAGCTATTAACTATCGGATTAACATAGTTCAAAGAGGAGCTAAATAGAGTTTCTAAGAGTTTTTCAATTTAGTAAGGTTGTCCCCGATATCTTTATAAAATTATACATTTCAAGGTCAGAAATATACTTATTTTGTTTCCTTAAGCTTAAGGTGCTTGCGGATAAAAGCGTAGGAAAATTAGTAATTGGATATTGGACAACACCTATTATCTATTACCAAAAACAAAAAAGCCAACTGGAAACAGACTTTGCTGTATTCATCCAGTTGACTGGGTGTGAACTACACCGTAGCGCTAGGTCGATTACCTGAAATACTTGAAATTCCGAGGGCCCGTGTAACCAGAAACTTTCGCTAGTTCCTCTAAATTTTGGACTCCGCTATAGCTTTTACCATTGATAATCCAAGTGGGGAAGCCTTCAATTTTTGCGGCTTTACACAGTTCTGGTTGAGCTTTAAGTCCATCGGGAGCGCATTCTACCTTAACATCATTGTTGATTATTTCTTCGGCTTCTTTACCAAAAAGCAGCTTTTGTTCATGGCAGTGAGGACACCAGTAAGCACTGTATTCCTTTGCGCCTACCTTCGCCAGATGTTGTGCTAAGGCTATTTCTGCCTCACCAGAAGTAGTGGTAATTTCCCAACCGAACGCTGGGTTAGCTTCTCCTTTAGGGGTAAAGGTAATTTTCGCGGGTTGTCCTGGAGTTACAGGTGTAACATCTGATTGATTCACGCCAGCATAAACGCCTAAAGTGCCAATCAGCGTCACCATTCCTACAATAATGGCGGTAAAGAAGATTTGTCCTATATCCTCCCAAGTCCGACCGATAATCGTCAGTACCAAAAGGCTCACAGAGAACAAAGCTGAACCGATACAGTAAGGACAAATAGCTTTGATTTGAGATGCTAGCACATACATTAAGTAGCCGCTAAAAACAGACATAGCGATCGCACCCGCTAGCAGCAGCAACCACGTCCAATTTTCTAATTGTTTGCGGCTATTCTTTTCCCCTGAGTTAAATACCAAGGGAGCCAAAGCAAATATCACCATACTGATGTATGCCAAAAACCCGAACAAAGCTAATGGCTGGCCAAAAACCGTTGCCCAAGGGCTGGAAAGTACATCATTACAGCCCTTGACACCAGCCTGTGCCACACAAGCTGCACTGCCTCCTGTTAACTTTTCTATGGTCAGATAACCAGTTATCAGGGCACCACATCCAGCGATCGCAGCAATCAATGGACGTGACCATTTATGAATCCAAGGAGTAGAACGACGGCGAATCATAAATATTGGGGAATGGGGAATGTTAAAAGTTAGGAGTTAAGAGTGAGGAGTTAAGAATAAGGAATTAGGAACAATTAATTTAAAACTCATAACTCCTGTACAGACGCGATTAATCGCGTCTCTCTCTTTCCGTACTTTCTAAGAATGTAACTTTACTTGTCCTACAGGCTTACTTTCACTTTTACAGTTCCAATTGCGACGCGCAGCTTCGACAAATTGACTGACGCGAATTGGGTCAATTGGTTGCTCTATACGTCCGTGGCGTTTCAGGGAACTGGAAACTATGACACCATCTGCTGCTTGCATCAAAGTATCAATATTTTCCCAATTCGCCCCACTACCGATGAACACTGGCGTACCAGCTGCTGCACCGCAAGCTAGTTCCAAATCTTCTAAGTTAGGTGGGCTACCAGTAGCCCAACCAGATAAAATCACTCCGTCTGCTAAACCCCTTTCAATGGTGTCTTTCACGGCGACTGTGAGATTTGGAGAACTCAAAGGGCGGGCGTGTTTCACCAACACATCGGCCAGGATTTTAACATCACAACCCAACTCCCGTCGATAGCGGAGTAATTGATAGGCTTCTCCCTCAATTAATCCCTGATCGGTTGCCATCACTCCTGTGAGAACGTTGACGCGGATGAATTGTGCCTGCACACAGCTAGCGATCGCCATTGCACTTTTGCCATCGTTTCGCAAAACATTTAACCCTATAGGCAAAGTCACCAAATTTTGTATTCGCTGCACCACAATGGTCATGGCACTCACAACCACTGGATCGACTTGGTTTTTGGTAAACGGCGCGTCGAAAAAATTCTCCACAATCAGCCCGTCAACCCCTCCACTTGCCAGGGCGGCGGCTTCTTGCTCGGCTCGGTCAATCACCGCTTTGAGGCTACCTCCCCAACGGGGCGAAGTAGGTAGTGGTAGCAGGTGAACCACGCCAATAATCGGTGAGCGAGTTTTAAATAATTGATATAAGTCCACGTCTTTAATCCGCCTCGCGGAGTCCAGAGTCTAGAATTTTTTGACTATTGACTGTATGACCCTTGACTCTTGACTTTTCATTAACTAGTCAAATGTGTTTTATGATAGTCGGTTTATTGCCTCCTTCCTCAGATGGAAATTGGCCTCCAACCTCCCATAAGATATGTTAAGATAAAACTTGGCTACAAGAGGAGTTTGCCACTCACTAGACGCAAGGCAGCTTTCCGTGGTTTAGGCGTCTTGTCCGCGCCCAGTCGTAGGACTTGCCAATCGCCAGGCTAGCATTACTGCTTTATCAAGCGTAGTCGCTTTCGTCGATTTCCCGGAGGGTAGCGACTTCTCACAACAAGCCCTTTGGGCGGCTTCCCGATGGGTAGATTAACAATGCACACGCTGTGGTAATGTAAAATACCAATAGGCGAATTGTTAAAAAAGATTACAAGTGTCAAATGTACCCAAAGACACTTCAATTTACCCTGGGGAACAGATTGATAGGAATATCATAACATGACCTCTATTTTTATTTATTAATAGGGTTATGACACTAACAGTTATTGACAGTGGATATTTGCCACTGCGCTGTTTTCATGAGGATGCTGATAGCAAAAAAGCTGAATTTTGCGACAGAATGTTTGATTACAGGAAGAAAAAAAAATGAAGATTTTTTCAAAATATGGGTGACAAGCCAACAATTGCCATTTCTCACCTGGGCTGCGAGAAAAACCGAATTGATACAGAACACATGCTGGGAATGCTCGTAGAAGCAGGCTACGGTGTAGATACAAATGAAGAGTTAGCCGATTACGTTATTGTTAATACTTGTAGTTTTATTGAAGCAGCCCGGCAAGAATCTGTCAGAACTTTGGTAGAACTGGCAGAGGCAAACAAAAAAATCGTAATCACTGGCTGTATGGCGCAACATTTCCAAGAACAACTTTTGGAAGAGTTGCCGGAAGCAGTAGCAGTGGTTGGTACAGGCGATTATCACAAAATTGTAAATGTAATTGAGCGTGTAGAACAAGGCGAACGGGTTAAACAGGTTAGTATCGAACCAACCTACATCGCCGACGAAACTACACCGCGCTATCGCACTACAACCGAGGGCGTAGCTTACCTGCGGGTTGCGGAAGGATGTGATTATCGTTGTGCATTTTGTATCATTCCTCATCTTCGAGGGAACCAGCGATCGCGTACTATTGAATCTATAGTCGCCGAAGCGGAGCAGTTAGTTACTCAAGGGGTAAAGGAAATTATTCTAATTTCCCAAATCACCACTAATTACGGTTTGGATATTTACGGTAAGCCAAAATTAGCCGAATTACTTCGCGCCTTGGGGAAAGTAGATATACCGTGGATTAGAATGCACTACGCTTATCCCACGGGACTGACCCCAGATGTGATCGCGGCGATTCAAGAAACACCAAACGTTTTGCCTTATCTGGATTTGCCCTTGCAACATTCTCATCCAGAAATTCTCCGCGCCATGAACCGTCCTTGGCAAGGACAGGTAAATGATGGAATTATAGATCGCATCAAAACGGCGCTACCAACAGCCGTACTGCGGACAACATTTATTGTTGGTTTCCCAGGAGAAACAAACGAGCATTTTGAGCATCTACTAGAGTTCGTCGAGCGGCATGAATTCGATCATGTTGGCGTCTTCACCTTTTCCTCTGAGGAAGGAACCCCAGCTTATAAGCTACCAAATCAGTTGCCCCAAGAGGTGATGGACGATCGCCGATACCAACTGATGGAACTCCAGCAACCGATTTCTCAAAAGAAAAATCAACAGGAAGTAGGCAAAATCGTCGATGTCCTGATTGAGCAAGAAAATCCTGAAAGTGGTGAATTAATCGGTCGTTCAGGTAGATTTTCCCCAGAGGTTGATGGTCTGGTGTATGTCAAAGGCCAGGCAAAGTTAGGAACCATCGTGCCAATAGCGATTCACCACGCTGATACATACGACCTCTATGGTCAAGTAGTCAATAACTAAATTGTCATTTGTCTTTTGTGCTTTGTTAAATGACCCTTACAGATTCATCCTTATACTAAGGTCAATGCTGCATTTATAGCAGTTTTCATGAGGGTTTACCTGAAACTTTGGCGGACTTAGCATAGCTTCTCCAAGAATTGAGGCTTCACTACCGCCCTTGGCTCACTAATAGCGAATAACTAATGACTAATGACTAATGACTAATGACTAAATGACTAATCCAAAATCCTTACATAAAATTTAGGACGAATTAATGACTCTTTCATTTCAAGAATTAGGCATTTCCCAAGAACGTGTCGAACAACTAGAAAAAATCGGTTTTACCGAACCAACTAACATTCAAGTGCAAGCAATTCCCCAATTGCTAGCCGGTCGTGATGTAGTAGGTCAATCTCAAACTGGAACAGGCAAAACGGCAGCATTTTCACTGCCAATTTTAGAGCGGCTGGATATTAATCAAAAAGCCGTGCAAGCCATAGTTTTAACACCAACTCGTGAATTAGCGATGCAAGTTCACGATGCGATCGCCCAATTCATCGGTAATGAAGGTTTGCGGGTATTAGCAATCTACGGTGGTCAATCAATTGACCGCCAAATGTTACAACTCAAACGTGGCGTTCACATGGTTGTGGGCACTCCAGGACGGGTAATAGATTTGCTTGATCGCGGCTGTTTAAAGCTGGATCAAGTCAAGTGGTTTGTGTTAGATGAAGCCGATGAAATGTTGAGCATGGGCTTTATCGACGATGTGATAAAAATCCTCTCGCAAGCGCCCGTAGATCGCCAAACAGCTTTATTCTCGGCAACAATGCCACCATCAATTCGGATGTTGGTGAACAAGTTCTTGCGATCGCCTGCAACTGTCACCGTTGAGCAGCCAAAAGCCGCTCCCAACAAAATCAATCAAGTAGCTTACTTGATCCCCCGCCACTGGACAAAAGCCAAAGCTTTACAGCCGATTCTGGAAATGGAAGATCCAGAAACAGCTTTAATCTTTGTCCGCACCAGACGCACAGCCGCAGAACTCACCAGTCAGTTACAATCTGCTGGTCATAGTGTCGATGAATACCACGGTGACTTGTCCCAACAAGCGCGGGAACGCTTATTACTCAGATTCCGTAACCGTCAAGTCCGTTGGGTGGTAGCAACTGATATTGCTGCACGAGGCTTAGATGTCGATCAACTTTCCCACGTAATTAACTACGACTTACCCGATAGTGCAGAAACCTACGTCCATCGCATTGGTCGTACTGGTCGTGCTGGTAAAGAAGGAACAGCAATTTCTTTGGTACAACCATTTGAGCGGCGCAAGCAGCAAACATTTGAACGTCATAACCGCCAAAATTGGCAAGTACTGACGATTCCTACACGCGCCCAGATTGAAGCAAAACACATTCTGAAATTGCAAGAACTGGTGCGAGAAGCTTTAACAGGTGAGCGTTTGGCTTCATTCTTGCCAATTGTCAGCGAACTAATTGAAGAATACGATGCTCAAGCGATCGCCGCAGCTGCACTGCAAATCGCTTATGACCAAACTCGTCCTGCTTGGTTGAGTTCAGATGTGGAAATTCCCCAAGAGGAATCCTCTGCTCCCAAACCAAGACTCGGTAAGCGTCGTGAATCTTCTAGCGATCGCCCCCGTTCTGCGTGGAAATCAGATAGCAGCAATGGAGATGAAGAAAGACATTCTTCTCCCAAGCCAAAACTGCGGACAAGTGGGCACGAGTCTTCTGCATCCCCTAGTAAAAAGATAGGTTCACCTACAGCTAGAGAATCAGCTTCTTAGTCAAGAGTTAGAAGTTAATCGATTTTGGATTTTAGACTTGTCGTGAGCGTTCAGTCGAACGATTTTTAGATTTTTTCTGCAATCCAAAATCCAAATCTCAAATGGGAGAGTTGAGAGTTAAGAGTCAATATTTTTGACTTTGGCTCTTGACTTTTTGGCTTTTTGGGTAACTTTTTTACCCGTTTGTAAGTGGAACTGATGCCTGACTTGATGGTAGAGATAAAATCTAAGTCAGACCGGATCAAACCACTGGTAGAAAAGATTCAGCTATTCTTACAACTCGGATCTACGGTTGGTATCCTAATTGATCCTGACAAATTGACGCTTACAGTTTATCGACTCAACCAAGAACCAATAGTTTTGCAGGATAATGACAAACTGACACTACCAGACTTACTACCAGGTTGGGAGCTAGTAGTGTCAGAAATTTGGACTCCTGTGTTTGAGTAGGTAAAAAATACTACAGCCAAGGACGACTAACTAGTTCTAATTCTCCAATTTCATCGCCGCTCAATCTCCAACCCAAAGCACCAGCATTCTGCCGCACCTGTTCGGCTGTCTTCACTCCAGCAATAGGAATAACATTCCCCTGAGCAATTAACCAGTTGAGAGCAACTTGGGCGGGGGTGCGATCGTATTTTTCCCCGAAGTTGCGTAACAAAGATATGACTGGGGCAATTTTTTGCAGACCTTCTTTCTTAAATTGTGAGTCCATTTTCCTCCCACCAGTGGGGGTTTCAGCACTATCAATACTGTATTTCCCTGTGAGTAATCCCTGAGCTAAAGGACTATAAGCCAAGATAGTCACACCCAACTCACGGGCAGTTGTGATAATACCTTGGCTTTCAATTTGGCGACTGAGTAAAGAATACCGTACTTGGTTCACAGCCAAAGGCACTCCACGGGCTGCCAATATTTGATGCGCGTCTCGCATTTGCTCTGCTGAGTAATTACTTACACCAACTGCTGCAATTCTACCCTGCTTCACTTCATCCGCTAGGGCATTCATCAAGGTTTTTTGACTTAAAAAGAAGGCAAAAGGCCAATGCACTTGGTACAGGGCGATTCGATCAAGTTGTAGGCGTTTGAGACTCTCTGTTAAAGCATCAGAGACGGATTGGGCTGTAAATCGCCACGGTACAGGGCCAAATTTTGTGGCTATTTGCACAGGTTGTTGTGTCTGTTGGAGAAATTGCCCCAAAAATTTCTCGCTCTTTCCCATTCCGTAGATTTCGGCAGTATCAAAGAAGGTAATCCCAGCTTCTAAAGCTGCTGTAAAAGCTTCTTGTAACTGTTCTGGGCCATAGCGATCGCCATAACTCCAAAATAGTTTATCACCCCAAGCCCAAGTGCCTATGCACAAAGGTGTAACAGATGGGCCATTTTGCCCCAATGTGATGTTTTCCACGGTTGCAAAATTTGATTTATTTACATTTCTTTACTTTTATAGTGTATCGTTATAGACAAGATTGGGTGCGATCGCCACCATTTGGCCGCAACTCTTGTTGTGTGTACGCGTAACCCGTCGTAGACATCGCGCCTTGCATAAAAATTTAAAACTTGAATCAAACGCGCGTAAACAAGATTCCCGATTTCTCGAAGAAGTCGGGGATCTGCGGGTTGCAATTCTCACAAATCAAATAGGATTGCTATAGTTGAGTGTATTTACTTGTATTTATGAATTAGATGATTTATCCTGCTTGGGTTTTTTGATTAATTCCATGTAGACATTAATCTCACTAATTTCTACATCATGCTCAACTCTGGTTACTTTCCATCTTTCCTTTTTTAGGTAAACTTCCTCTCCTACTCTGGGAATAAATTGGAGATCATAGAACTTTTTGAGAAAATCTTTTTGATTTTCTTCCCATAATATTACTTTGACTGGTTCTTTAGTCATTGCTTATGCCTTTTTAGTTACTAGATGAAGGTAAGTAGTTTGATGACATATACACGGCAAGTTTATCTTAAAAATTCAATGTAATAGCGTAGTTAAAACCACATTTTCATATTGATATTTTTATGTGCCTTTATTGCATCCGATAACAGGGTAAGCGCAATACCATCACTCTAGTTATATGTATATAAATAGAGTTGTACTCTATGCTATAATCAATCGCGTTTGAACTTAGTTTTAGACCTTCCATATAAGTTTAGTGAATTATTAGAAAATTACATAGTAAGTAATAACTGTTAAAAATATCCTCTAGTACAACTTCGATATCTATGGATAACCAAGAGAAAGGCAACAAGATAGAGATGCTTTATCGCAATTCTTTGTATCCTCATGCTGAGAGTATCTTTTCTTTTCGCCCTAAATCAGTAGAGGAGATTAAAGACGACTGTTTTATTGTAATTGACACTAATTCGTTGCTGGTTCCCTATACGACAGGCAAAGCAAGTCTAGAACAAATCAATACAATATATAGATTGCTAGTTGATAGTAATCGCTTAGTTATTCCCGGACAAGCAGCACGCGAATTTGCAGAACATAGGGTCACAAAACTAAAAGATTTATATCAGCAAATCTCAAGAAAAAAATCTTCACTTGCTTTAGGTAATTACCCATTACTGGAAGGATTAGAGCCATATCAAAAAGCTATTGAGATCGAAGGAAAATTAAATGACAAAATTCGTGAGTACAACAAATGCATAAGTGAGATATTGGACAATATTAGTCAATGGTATTGGAATGATCCTGTCAGCCTTATCTACAGTTCTCTTTTTGCTCAAGGAGTTGTGCATGATATTGAAATTGATGAATCTAAGTTACAACAAAGAATACAAAAAGATTGTGAGTATAAGCTTCCACCAGGATACAAAGATGCTAGAAAGCCGGATGACGGAGCTGGTGATGTAATAATTTGGTACACAATTCTAGAGCTTGGAGAAACCCATAAAAAGAGTGTGATTTTCGTTTCCTTAGATCAAAAAGCAGACTGGTGGAGTCAGAGCGAGGGTCGTCCGCTATATCCTCGTTTTGAACTTATTGAAGAATTTCGTCGTGTCTCAGAAGGTCAATCTTTTCACATACTCAAATTTTCATCTTTTCTAGACTTATATGGAGCAAGTAAAGAAGTTATTGAAGAAGTTAGAAAAGAGGAAATTCAAGCTCGAATTGAACAGTTGCAGTCATCTCCTAAAACTACTTTAATACTATTGGCATCTGAAATAGAAAGAGAGCTTCGATACTTAATTGCTAGTATGGGACTTTTGGAGAAGTCTCAAGGTAGATTCTTAGCTGATGTCAAGCTTTTGGAACCTTATGGTTTTACTGAAATAGAAAAAGCTAATTACTTCTGGTCAATACGTAATAACAGTGTTCATGGGCAGGAGGTAGATTCAAATGATATTTTATTAGCAGTAGAGAGTGGTTTATCTCTTCTGGAAAGTCTTCAATCAATCCCGCATGAAGTTCATATAGTTTATCATCCAGGGGTTTTAGTCTATGCTGATCCAGACTGTACAAGAGTTCAAGAGTCTGTTAAAGCAGTAATTCTTGAAACAAGAAGGCATCCAAGCGATGCTTTGGTTGGGTTTATTATTTTACCGACAACTCTTACACGTTTTACAAAGGGTAGAATTGTGTCTTGGGAGTGGAATATTAATAAAATTTGGGAAGCAGCTTGGTATCGTGATCCCGATACGAATGAGATTAAATCTGCATGGGCTTCATCGGCTGAATTTGTTGGTCGAGATTTGGATAATCTACGATGATAGGGATAGTATCAATTTTAGCCACTCAATAAAGATAAATTTGGCAAAATTATCTCGATTAATGTTGAAATAAGAGATTACGAAATCGGTGATGATTTAGTCGAAACGAGTCTTCGATTACGATCCAAGTAAACCGATGCAGCACTTTGAAGAGAAAGAATTGGTTTTGATGCCGTTTATGCAGTTGGTGGTACATTGCTCAGAACGGCACAGTGATACACGGGACTGTAGTTGGACTTTAGGCAAGAGACTGTTTCAGAGGGCGATTTAGACCCCAACTGAAACAAAGCCACGTATACACAAACCCAAGTGCATCTAGTAGAGTTGCGGAATTAAACCCAAAAATTACGAATTACGAATTAGTAATTAATTAAATGTCCATTCTATGTACTTGACTGTGCTGCGATCTGGACAGCTTCTATATCAACATTGAGGTGTTGAGCAATCTGTTCCATACTCATCCCTGTCTTTAGTAACAGAGGGACGGTAAGTTTCAACATTTCAGCTTCCCGTTCTTCTCGACCCTCTTCTCGACCCTCGGATTTCGCTTCTTGATAAACCCTTGTTTGCTCTAAAGTCAGTCCTAGCATAGCTTCAACTTCCTCTCTACTCAATGAAGAAAACTTATAAACGGCGATTGTGGTGATGATGTCTAGTATTTCGTTTTTCGGTAGTGTGTCCGTTTCTTCTAATTTTACCCGCTCAATCAATTGCTTTGCTTGCTGTGCCATCACTTCATCGGATGCTAGAGTCAACTGCATCAAGTTGATACCTATCGGCTGCTGATTAGTCGCGCCTAACTCATCTAAATAGATTCGCTGCACTTGGTCGCTGTTGAGAAATATTCGATGAGTTTTTTTATCCCTTGGTTCCAAAGAGCGTGATGAAAAAATTACCACACAGAACCAGTCATCGTACTGAGAACGATTCCGGTTCAGGTACATCAGCGACTCGGTAAAGAACCGATGATAGAGGGCTTCATCTCTTTGGAATTGAACTTCAGCAAAAAAGATAACTCTGGATGTTGCACCCTCTGGAGGTAAAAACACACCATCGATGCGGAAAGCCGTTTCTTTGACTTCAAGTGATTCAAATCGATAGTTTTGTGCTTGAGGAGGAGGGACATCAATCAGTTCAAAGAGTAACCCAGGAAAGCGCTTAAAAATTTGATAGTAAATGGAATCTCGTTTCACTATTTCATCCTAAAATTCTCTGGTTATGCGTAGGCGTAGCCCGTCGTAGACATCGCAGATTACAACCAAGCCCTAAAAATTAATCCTAACTTGGCTGAAGCATACCCTAATTGAGGTGTATAATTGCTTGCCAAATCGCAACTTAAATTTTTCGTTCGCTGATTTGGAGCGGGTAGGGTTTATCTTTATTTAAAGAGAGAGAGATTAAATCCTATAAACTATACAAAAAAGTAGCTATGGCAAGCGGTGAAGTATTTGATACCGAAAGAAAATCCCTATCTGTGCCAAGGGTAAACCTGCTGACCATGTTCCGGCTGGGTTTATTTCAAATGGGGTTGAGCATGATGTCCATCTTGACTCTGGGCGTACTAAACAGAGTCATGATTCAAGAAATAGCAATTCCGGCGACGCTAGTATCAGTAGTTCTAGCACTGCCTTTATTTGTTGCTCCTTCGCGTATCTGGTTCGGCCAGATTTCCGATGCCAAGCCGTTATGGGGATACCACCGCACAGCTTATGTTTGGGTAGGCGCGGCAATATTTGCGATCGCAGCCTTTTTAGCTATACAAGTAATGTGGCAACTAAATCTTGCCGCTACTAGTGCAGGTGGTTGGACATGGACAACCCAAACAATCGGCTGGACAGCACTTTTGGCTTTGGTTTTCGCTGTCTACGGTCTAGGAATTTGTGCTAGCGGTACTGCCTTTGCTGCTTTGTTAGTGGATATATCTGAAGAAGATAACCGTTCCAAAGTAGTTGGCGTGGTTTGGTCGATGCTAATGGTGGGGATTATTGTTGGGGCAATTATCAGTGCCAGTTTGCTGAAGCAGTTAACGCCAGAAGCAACCTTAGAAACCTTACAAGCATCTATCACCAGGCTGTTTACTATCGTCCCAGCAATTGTATTTGGGTTAGCGATCGCAGCCACATTCGGCGTAGAAAAAAAGTACTCTCAATACTTAACCCGTTCCACACTGGTGAACCGGGAAGATAGCATTACTCTAAGCAATGCTTGGAAAATATTGACAGCTAGCCCACAAACAGGTATATTCTTCACCTTTTTATTGGTGATGACCATCAGTTTGTTTATGCAAGACCCGATTTTGGAACCTTACGCGGGTCAAGTGTTTAAAATGCCCCTAGCGGAAAGTACCAAATTAAATATTTTTTATGGAACGGGTCTACTAATTGCCTACGGCGTTACGGGCTTTTACATTGTCCCGCGTTTGGGTAAGCGCAGAACTGCACGTCTAGGCTGTATGTTGGTAGCATTCTGTACAATATTGCTGGGTATATCAGGATTTACAGCTAATGCAGCAGTTCTCAAACTAGGTTTGTTCTTGTTCGGTTTAGCCGCAGGTTTCTTAACTACAGCAGCAATTAGCTTGATGCTGGATCTTACCGCAGCAGAAGCGGCAGGTACGTTTATTGGGGCATGGGGATTAGCGCAGTCCCTTTCTAGAGGTGTGGCGGTAGTCATCGGAGGTACAGTTTTGGATATTGGACGCAAGTTTTTACCAAGTTTAGAGTTAGCTTATGGACTGGTATTCGTTCTAGAAGCCGTGGGAATGGTGCTATCGATTTGGTTTCTGAATCGGGTGAACATCACAGAGTTTCAAACAAGTACAAAGCAAGCGATCGCTTCGGTTTTGGAAAGCGATTTAGATTAAACTGTATTGGGCAAATGACAAATGACCAATGACCAATGACAAATGACAATTAACCAATGAATGATTTTTGGACAACAATTCTAGATTTTGCCCAAACTACCACTACCAGGGTGGGAAAACAGCTAATGCAAGATTTTGGGAAAGTACAGGCTGACCAAAAAGCTGATGGAAGTTTGGTGACGCAAGCAGATAAATGGGCAGATCAGGAAATTCGGGATGCGATCGCTTCTAATTTCTCTGGTTACGGCATTTTGACCGAAGAGAGCGAACAGTCATTTCCCGGTACGGAGTGGTGCTGGGTAATTGACCCTCTGGACGGCACAACCAACTTCACACGCGGTATTCCCATCTGGACAATTTCTCTGGGTTTACTATATCGAGGCACACCCATTTTTGGTTATGTTTACGCACCAACCTTGAATCAAGCTTTTCATGGTTTTTGGGCAGGTTCATCTGGTTTAGCAACTCCAACAGGAGCATTTCTCAACAAGCACCCCATCCACACTAGTATAGATAGTCCCAGCAACAATCACTTTTTTAACCTCTGTTCCCGTAGCACCGCAGTTATCCAAAAGGGCTTTCCCTGCAAAATTCGCATGTTGGGTGTGGCTAGCTATAACTTTTTGACAGTTGCTACTGGGGCTACGCTCGGTGGTATTGAGGCGACACCAAAAGTTTGGGACTTAGCCGGGGCTTGGGTAATTGTCCAAGCTGCTGGCGGTGTCTGGTCATCCCTGAAGTCAGAACCGTTTCCGTTGTCACCGGGAGAAGATTATAGCGATCGCTCTTTTCCCACCCTTGTAGTTAGTCGCCCCGAATTAATTCCGGTATTTCAACCTTTTCTCGAAAGCGTAAAAATTTAATATAATAATTTGTTGTATATCTAAAAACAGTGATTTTGTCAACCAGCCTAGTGAGCGGCGACATAGCCGAAATTAAAGTAAACAAAGTCCTAATCAGACAGAGAAATAAAACTGGTAATAATCCTGTTTTTAATGCAATAACAGTGTCGCTACTAATTTAAGTACAGTTGTGGCTTCCATGACACTGCTTAATTTAGTATAAATAATTTTATGTTGTCTAATGTAGATTTAATTCGAGAGTTTTTGCAAAACTCTATTCAGAAAAAAGAAGTTTTGTTGTCAAATCCTGCTTTGACAGCCCAAACAGTCTATAACACTAACCAACTGATAGCAAAAGCCGAAGGTGTAATTGCCACCATCCAGCTATCTAAGACACTATCTGAATTCTCGATTTCTCCAAAATCATCCCACTGGGAATTGATAAATCAGGTATTAGCAGAATCTAGTTATCTCCTCAAAGGAGAAGTGGATAGTCGGGGTTTCTATCAGTATCAATACTGCGAAGTTCCCAAAGGATATGAGATGCACTGTACTAAATCTGTGCTTCTATGGCGAGCTTGGTGGAAATATCGCAAGTATACTTCAAAACTAAAGATTCCGTTGGAACTTCTGGTTAGAAAACGAGATTCATGGTATCCAATTAGAGATTTAATTATTAGCAACGGACTTCTTTATATCAAAACTTTAGGAAGTGAGATAGCACTTGACTCAGACGATCTGGTTACTTGGTTAAGCAAAGTTGATGTAATCAATATTCTTGAAATACCTACTACAGAGACATAGGTGTGGGTAGAGCCATACATTTGTACGCCCACACAACCGATGTACCTGATAATGTGCCAACAGAAGTAGCAACATTTACTGAACCTATAGCAGCAGCTCTAGAAATTCAGCAGCAAGTGGCGGTCAATTGTGATTGGGCATTGGAAAAAAGCAGAGGGGAAAAAGTTAATTTTTTATTCTCCCCCTGCCGCCCCACTCACCACTCCCCAACTAATACAAATAAGGATTCGTCTTCGGTTGATAGTCCAAACAATGGATTGCTTCTTCTGTATTGGCAATAGATGGGCGTACAGTACATTTAAGACGGTAATTGTCGGTAAAAAATTGGCAACCACTACAGGGAATTTGATGCATTTGCTTGGCTGTAGTCACACTATCTCGCACCGCCGTCCAAAGACTCAAAACAGCGAGAATTGTTACAGTCCAAGCAACTACAAAGCAAATGGGGACTAAAAAAGGTTGAATCCCATGAATAAGGAAAGATATCACTTGAAACACGATATGTCCTGATACAAATTAGGAGCTAGAAGTATATTAACTCCTAACTCCTACTTTCTAACTTCTCACTATAGAAGTATAATTCAAACCCCAGCATGACCCAGCGCTAAACCAGTGACGAGCATTCCTAGAACAAGGAACGGTTGGGCACTGGCTTGATACTTAACATCATTCTTCACGGGGTCACGCAAGAAATACATATCCTGCAAGGTGATCTGCGGGATGATTAACAGTACTAGTATTGCTGCATACAAATTCTCATGGATGCTGAGGAGATAAGCTGCTATCAATCCTTGAAATACATCAATCGTTACTACGCAAATCCAAGACGCAGTGGTAATACCAAACATTACGGGTAGTGAATTTAATCCTAGCTGGCGATCGCCTTCTACACTTTTAAAATCATTGACAATGGCAATACCCAATCCAGCCAAGCTGTAGAACATTGTCAAAATCACGATTGTGGAATTGAGATCACCAAACAAAGCGTGTCCTGTAGACCAAGGTAGGGTGATATAACTTGCACCCAAGGCGTAGCTACCTAGCCAACCGTTTTGCTTGAGTTTCAGAGGAGGTGCAGAATAAATGTAGGCGATGAAAGAACCGATGATCGCGATCACTGTAATTGTCGGGAATTCATGACCAGACCACACATCCAGCGCAAATGCTAAAGCAATACCAGCAATTAGTAATACCCAAATCTGAATAATTACCTGGGGTAGGGGAATTGCCCCAGAGGGAATCGGGCGATAGGGTTCATTGATGGCATCGATTTCGCGATCGTAGTAATCATTGAGGATTTGGGTGTAACCTGTCATTAATGGCCCAGCCAGTAACATACAGGTTGCTACCTTCAACACATTTTCCACTGTCCAAGTATAGTTACCAGAAGAAGCCGCACCACAGACTACACCCCAAATTAGGGGAATCCAGGTAATCGGCTTCATTAGCTGCAAACGAATTTTCCAAATTGAAGTTTCCCCAGACGCTGCACCTTTCATCCCCAGCAGTTGCCTAGTTTTCGCATTGCGATCGGCAGATGCCATCGCTTTTTCGCTGGGATTAATTGCCACTGAGTCTAATGCCTCAGCTGGGTTAGGGTCTGGGGTAATGGGAGTTGATTCTGACATAAGATTTACTGATTAATTGGGTATTGGGCATTGGGAATTGGGCATCCCTTCTCTGCGAGACGCTACGCGAACGGCTTCTCTACGAGACGCTACGCGTTAGCGGAGCTTTCGCTTTAGCGATACGCTCAGGGCAAGTGGGTATTGGAAATTGGGCATTGGGCACTTGTACTGAGCGAAGTCGAAGTATTAGTTATTAATTCTTCTCCCTCATCTCCCTCATCTCCCTTATTTCCCTCATCCCCCATTCCTCACTCCCAATTCCCCACTCCCCATTCCCATAACTTAAAACGAAATTATCAAATAATTATTTTGAAACTTTGCTCCAGCAACGGGTCTGCCACTCAGAGCCGGGGGTAAAGGAATATTGCGCCGCTGGTCTCCTGCCTCTACCGTGACTTCTGGGCCATATTGGGTAAGTTTGACTTGCTTTTTGTCAAAACCTGGCAAGAATAAGCGTACTTGACGATTGTGGATGTCTATTTCAATTGGTTTAGGAGCCTGTAAGGCTTGTGCTTCAAAGTTGGGTAAAGCGTCTATTAGTGGTTGCCAGTCACCTATTGGCGAGTCGGGAACGACGCTTACAGGTAGAGGAATAAATTCCTCCGATAGGTTGGTATTTGTCTCAGTAGACACAAGCAGAACACCACCAACAGTTAAGCCAATTTGTTGGGCACTACCCCACAAATAACGAGCATTTGCTACCTCAATCGGATCTCCTGTGGTCACTAAGAAAGCAGCGAGACGTTTGGGGTCAGCAAAAGCGGCTCTCCCCTTTTCTAAGAAATTATTAACTTGGTTAGTCGGCCCTGCAAAGTTATCTGCTGTCCAGTTGATATTGAAAAAACTGCTAATCAGCGGTTGAATCAAGGGTGATTCAGTAATCGTCTTCCCCAAATCGGAGTTGACAAATAATTGCCGAAATCGCCGGATATACCAACTGAGAGATTCTGGCAAACCCAACATCCGCAACGTTAAAGAGTCACCCGTGCCATCGTAGACGATCGCATCATATTTGCCACTGGCATCATATTCGCGGATAGCATTCAGGGCGAGGGCGTTATCCATCCCCGGCAATACTACCAGTTCTTGACCAAAAACTTCTTTGAATATGGGCGTGCGGAGATATTGCGCCTCAAGTTTCTTCACTTCATCCCAGTTGCGTTCTAGTAGTACAGATGCTTGAAACTGGACTACTTGCAAATTGGGAGCGATTTCCTGGGGATCGACAGCAATGGGAGTACCCAGCAGAATTGATAATGTTGGTTCTGCTTGTCCTGCCAGAAGTACGCGCTTGCCTTGACTTGCCAATAATTTGGCGGCGGCGATCGCAATTTTGGTACGAGCGGTGCCGCCTTTGCCCAAAAATGTCAATATTAGAGCCATTACTTGATTCCTATTTTCACCGCCGATCTTTTCAACTCCAACTTAGCACTCAACAAAGAATCTCAGCCTGTGCTTTAAACTTCAGATACCAAGAAAAACCCGCTTCTGAGTTCTTTATAACTACACAGGTTTGATTTCATCTTCAAAAAACCAAGTAGAAGTGTTGTCGTCAAACAGCACCACTACACCGATTCCAGCACCATCGGTCAGTTTGTAGCCTTGGATGATACCCACTTGCCCTAGTTTTTTTACAACAGGGGGAGAAACGCGATCGCGCAAGCGAAAGACTTTAACCTTTTGTCCGATTTCCATGCCTGATTACAATGCAATAAACCAAGTCTCAGTGTAGCGGAATCCGTGACTCTGCTCTCACAAATTCAGGGGAGATGAGGGAGAAAATTCCAAACTCCTGACCTCACAGCTTAAAATTAAATCAACAATCAAACAGGTACAACCATGATGTTTGTCACAGCGCAACAGCTAGAACAGCAGATGCCCGATGCAACTCGGTTGTTAAGTGATGAGCCGGAGATGGAAACTTCATTGCACTATATGCAGCTACTGCTGCTAGTAACTTCCCTTGAGTGGCTGTGGCGCGACTGTAATGATTTCTTTATAGGTGCGAATCTAACAATCTATTTTAGCCGTCAGCAGTTGCGAAATCGAGATTTTCGAGGGCCAGACTTTTTTTTGGTCAAAGACACCGAAAAGCGATCGCGTAATTCCTGGGTTGTCTGGGAGGAAGATGGTCGTTATCCAGATTTGATTATTGAATTACTTTCTGAAAGTACGGCCGATATTGACCGGAATTTGAAGAAAAATCTTTATGAAAACCGATTTCACACACCAGAATATTTTTGGTTTTCGCCGGAGAATTTGGAATTTGCGGGTTTTGAATTGGTAGGCAACAAGTATCAGGAAATTACACCAAATGCACAAGGATGGTGCTGGAGCGATGTGCTTGGGCTGTATTTAGGCGTAGAAGGAGGTAAATTACGCTACTTTACACCCGATGGTGATTTAGTTCCAACACCAGAGGAAGCTGCTATTGCAGCGCAACAGGTGGCATCAGAAGCCCAGCGACAAGCATCAGAGGCACAATTGCAGTTGGAACAAGAACGGCTGCAATCGCATCTGTTGGCGGAACATTTGCGATCGTTAGGAATTAATCCAGATAGCTTGAGTTAAGCAATAAAGGTAGTAGTCATGTATCAAACAGATCCTCCTCGTCCACCACAAGAAACCATGCCGACGATGTATGATTTACCCAGTGAATTAATAGGGGAATCAGGTTTGCCAGATGAATTTCACCGCATTCAGGCGGATTTGCTCAGTGAGACTTGTCAACCTCTGACTTATTCATCTGAGGAAATGTTGCTTGCTAGTGACTTAAATCTTTACTACGACCCCCGCCATACTTTGTGGTACAAGCGTCCTGATTGGTATATGGTTTTAGGAATACCCAGCGCTAGCCAACAGCAAGACCTACGTTTAAGTTACGTCATTTGGCAAGAAGGGATTGATCCATTTTTAGTAGTTGAATTACTGTCACCAGGTACAGAACAAGAAGACTTAGGAAAAACACTGCGGGAAGTAAACCGACCCCCAACAAAGTGGGAAGTATATGAACGCATTTTGCGGGTTCCTTACTACGTTATTTATGATCGCTATGAAAATCGCTTGCGTGTCTTTAAACTCATGGGCACTCGCTACGAGGCAATATCTTTACCAGAGAACCGCTTCTGGTTGGAGGAGTTAGAACTAGGATTGGGTCTTTGGCAAGGCACTTATCAGCAGACAACAGGTTTGTGGTTACGTTGGTATAGTGCAGCAGGTTGGGTGCCGACGCGAAAAGAACAAGCTGAACAAGAGCGCCAACGGGCAGAGCGATTGGCAGAATATTTGCGATCGCAAGGAATCGATCCAAACAACCTACCCTAGTAAAAGGTAGCCATGACTACAACCATCAAAATAGTCAATCCCAACATCGAATATCCCAGTTCAGACAGTGAACCATTGGCAGAATCATACCTACATATCTACGCAATTCTCACCACACTAGAAGTAATTAAACAATACCTAGCAGGTAGGCAAGCCACAGTTTTAGCAGACCAATTTCTCTACTATGCTCAAGGTTTTCCCAAATTAAGAGTTGCACCAGATGTGATGGTAATTTTTGATGTGCCGCCCGGTGGTCGGGATAGTTATAAAGTTTGGGAGGAAGGTCAAGTTCCCCAGGTGGTATTTGAAATGACTTCTCAAGGAACTCAAAAACAAGACCAAGAGCAAAAGAAAAATCTCTATGAACAATTAGGGATTTTAGAATATTGGTTATTTGACCCCAAGGGGGAATGGATTGAAGAAAAGTTAAGGGGATATAGGTTGGACGGTGAGACTTACCAGTTAATTGCGGATGGTATATCTCAACCTCTAGGGTTAAGAATGGCGGTAGAGGGGGAATTATTGGGATTTTATCGTCTAGATACGGGGGAGAAATTACTCACACCAACTGAGTTAGGTGAACAATTACAACAAGAACGCCAACGGGCTGATAAATTAGCAGAGTATTTGCGATCGCAGGGAGTCGATCCAGATAGTTTGAGTTAAGCAAAAACTCGCATCCTTAACAAGGAAAGCAGCCTTGCAAACAGAAGTTATATTTGTAGTAAAAATACACTTGACATAGCCGATTCGTTGTATAGTTACCAAGACGATTTGGGTACGATTTTGTAATAATAATGTATTACCCAAGAAACACAAGGATACTTTCATAGCTATAAAGCTTTATAGAGAAAAATTTGGTGTGTAAGTAGTGAATGAGGAGGCGGTAATTGTTACGAACAATGCGAGGATTTGTACGCAGAAGAGGTAATCTAAGGCGCATCCTGCCGATATATGAACCGTTGTGGGCAAAGTTTGACTTGCTGAGAACTTTGGTGCGTCGGGATTTAGAGGCGCGGTACAAAGGTTCTGTTTTAGGCAATCTATGGCCTTTGCTAAATCAGCTATCACAATTACTGATTTACACTTATGTATTCTCAGTCGTGCTGAAGGTGAAGTTGAGCATCAAAGCCTTACCAGAAGATAACTTCACCTTTGGTTTGTGGCTATTTGCGGGATTATTGCCTTGGATTGCTTTTAGTGGTGGTTTGAGTCAGGCTGCTAGTTCTGTAATCGGACAGCCAAATTTAGTCAAGAAAGTGGTGTTTCCTCTAGGATTGTTACCACTAGTGCCAATTTTATCAAGTTTTATTGAGAGTTCCTTTGGCTTAATAGCATTGATTTTTTTTGTGGCGATCAGTTCTCATACTATACACACTAGCTTGGCATTATTGCCCTTAGTGTGGATACCACAATTATTGCTAACGGCAGGATTGGGCTATTTAGCGGCGGGACTAACGGTATTTTTGCGAGATATCCCGCAGAGTTTAGCGGTAATTTTAAATATTTGGATGTATTTGACACCAATTATTTATCCAGCCTCAGCAATTCCAGAGGAATGGCGGGGATGGGTATTTTGGTTAAATCCGATGACAGCGATCGCAGAAGTCTATCGCGACATAATTTTAGTTGGGGAGATACAACACTGGGGAGAATGGGGTGTATCCTCTGCGATCGCAGCGATCGTATTTTGTTTGGGATTATCAGTCTATAAGCGGTTGCGTCCAGCTTTTGCTGATGTATTGTAGTTATTTTCACTAAATTCATGGCTCTTAAGTCAGCCAATGGTAATGTGAAATATACCCTACATTTTTAATGATATGCTATTGGTGAGTGTGCAGTGGTATGGGTGAGGAAATTGCAATTTCGCTGAAAAATATCTCGAAGTGCTACAAACGGTACGCTCGTCCGGTAGATCGACTCAAGGAAATTTTGCTACCAAGTAAGAGCCATGCACAGGATTTTTGGGCATTAAGAGATATTAGTCTGGAGATTCCTAAAGGTGAAACATTAGGGATTATTGGTCAAAACGGTTCTGGTAAAAGCACACTACTACAAATTATTGCGGGAACGCTTACACCTACTACAGGTCAAGTATATGTGAATGGGCGAGTTTCAGCTTTGCTCGAACTAGGTAGTGGTTTTAATCCTGAGTTTACCGGACGGCAAAATGTATTTTTTAATGGGCAAATTTTAGGCTTAAGCAAAGAAGAAATACAAGCTAAATATGATGAAATAACTTCTTTTGCTGATATCGGAGATTTTATTGACCAGCCTGTTAAGACATATTCAAGCGGTATGTTTGTGCGATTAGCATTTGCGGTCGCAGTAAGTGTTAATCCTGACATTCTCATTGTAGATGAAGCGCTAGCAGTTGGCGATATTTATTTTCAGCAAAAATGTTTTGAGCGAATCAGAAGTCTTAAACACTGGGGAACAACACTTTTATTTGTTTCCCATGATTCTGCTGCCGTACACAGACTATGCAATAGAGCCTTGTTAATGGAAACAGGCGCATTAGTTCTTGATGCCAAGCCAAGGCAAGTAATTGATTTTTATGAAGCCAAGTTGTTGCAAAAAAAAGATGTACAACCTGATGCAGTAAGAATTCAAGTTGTGTCTAGTCATCACAATCTTAAATTCCAGGAAAATAAAGATTATTTAGGTGTTAATTTAGAAACAAAAGAAAAAGAAGTTGTTATTAACGATCCTGAAGTTGTTATAAAGTTTATTAAATTTTTAGATGAAGCAGATCAAGAGATAGAGGTTGTCATTAGTGAGCAGTTTTTACAGATATCTATCGGTGTATTATTTTTGCAGTCTTTTGACGATCCACATATCGGCTTTAAAATCCGAGAGCGGACTGGCGAGGTAATTTTTGAAACTAATACATACTGTATGGGACAAGAATTGGGACGAGTGGAAAGTGATACTTTATTAGAAATTTGCTTTAAATTTAAGGTGCCTTTAGTTGAGGGCGAATACACCATTACACTTGGCATAGCTGATGGTGTAATTGGAGAAAGTTCTTTTAAAAGAACATTACTTTATGCACATAACGTTGCAGTGCTAAAAGTTTTAAGAAACAAAGACTCTATACTTTGGTCAGGTATAGTAAATCTTTGCCCCTCTATTTCTATTAATAAATATAATTATGTTTGATTCTATTATTCAGCAGTCAAAACAGACAGAATATGATTTCAGAAATACTGCTAATCCAGATGATCCACTGATACATCTTTTTAGGGACTGGGTTGATTATTACAAATTAAAATCTGCTATTACTTATATTATTAAACCTGCCTCTATCCTAGAAATAGGAGTACGTTTTGGTTATTCTGCTGCTGCTTTTTTACATGGATATTCAAATGCTAAATATATTGGTATTGATTTAGATGTAGATACTTTTGGAGGTGTAAAAGGGGCAATTAATTGGGCGAAAGAAATTACGAAGCAATTTAATACAGAATTTATTGTTGCTGATACACAAGTAATGAAACGCTTGCCTGGTGATGTCTACGATCTAATTCATGTTGATGGACAGCAAGATGGAGATGGTTCTTTTCATGATTTGGAACTTGCCATTAAGCAATCCCGCTATGTACTAGTAGATGGATACTTGTGGACACGACAGAATTTTATGGCAGTCAGTGATTTTTTATTTCGGTATGCTGATTTGCTTGATTGGTATGGTGTAATACCAGGTTATGCAGGAGAGTTACTAATAAAAGTTTCCGATGATTACTTAAAGCAACGTGAAACAGAATATTACGGGACAGTTAATTCTAGTCTAGACATTCGTGAAACTTACACAAATCACTACTATACTCAGGACTGCGGCGGCTTTGAGTCTTATAAAAAAAATCAAGGAAAAAAGTTAGAAGATCCGAGATTACAAGCTATAGCAACAATCTCGAGTTTGAAACAATCAGGACACGTACTTGATTTAGGATGTGGTCGGGGTGAACTGAGTTATTATTTTGCTAACCAAGGCTTTTCAGTTACAGCTGTTGATTATTCACTGAGTGCTATTGAGTTAGCAAAAAACTGTTTCAATGGAGAAGAAACCCTAGCAGAAAATGTCCAATTTATTTGTGGTAATGTCTGCAATGTGGTATTGCAAGGAAAGTATGATTTAGCAGTAGCATCTGATGTGATCGAACACTTAGCTTTTGAAGAACTAGAAGTACTGTATGAGAGAGTTGCACAACATCTAAATACAGAAGGATTATTCATTGTGCATACGTTTCCTAATCTTTGGTATTACAAGTATAACTATCCACTCAAAAGAAAAATAGCAGCTTCTGTTGGCGCTTATTTACCAGTACAGCCTCGTTCAAGATATGAGTTACTCATGCATATTAATGAACAATCTCCACGGGTTATAAAAAAGCAATTAGGTAAATATTTTAAGCATGTATGTTTATGGTTTGGTGATCCCCAAAATCCAGGCGGTAGTATAGTTGAAAAATTCTCGATTAAAGATATATGTGCTGCTCCTAGCCTGTTTGCGATCGCATCTCATGAACCAATAGATCATAAACATTTAAAAAATCACTTACAAATGCATCCTTTAGCACCTATACGTGCTGGAGAAATCAAGCTACGCGTGACACAATATCCACAACTAGTAGATGTCAATTGTGAATTTGAAATTAACTTAGAAATTGAAAATCGTAGCGATTTTATATTAAATAGCTGTAGTTCTAACCCGGTGAGCATTTCATACCACTGGATGAATGCAAACGCTACTGATTACATTATTTTTGATGGAGAGAGAACAAAGTTATTGCCACACTTGAATAGAGAAAAAAGTAGATTATTGCTACCTGTATCTCCGAAAATACAGAGAAAAAAATACAAAGTTAAAGTTAAAACCCTTCCAGAGAAAGGTAATTATATCTTGAGAGTGACGCTGGTACAAGAAGGCGTGCGTTGGTTTGATACAGCGCCAACTAATTTAATGAAAGATATCTCTATCAAAATTATATAAACAATTAAAAGCATCAATGTGATTTGTAGGTAACATTTAATAAATAAGAACCAGTTAGGTAAACCAATAAAATGATTGAAGCAAACAATCCAGAAATTAACGTTGATGAATTAATACAAAAGATTTGTAACGAAGTAGCTAAACGTCAAGTTCACTCTCAGACAGTAGACTCAAATTCTAATTTCGAGACATCAAAAATGAGGTTAAATATTAGCTATATTGAAGCTTTACTTAAAAATGCAGAGTCTCGATCAGGAGTCAGGACAAAGTGGCCTGATAAACTTAATCACTTTCCTTTTAAATTTAACGCTAAATTACAAAAATTTATTTTGAGAGCGATTAATTTTCTTTTTAAAGACCAACGAGAAGTCAATTTAAATTTAATCAATTCATTAAAAGAGTCTGTAGCACTGAATCGCCAGTTAATAGAGCAAATCACAACTTTAAAGGTGCAAATGGATGAACGCCTGGATACTCTAGATGGAAGCGTCCAAAAACTGGATGGAAGCTTTAAAAGTATTGATACTTTAGTTAATAGTTTCTTATCTACTTTTCAAGAAATGTTGGATGCTATAAATATTAGAGTACAAGAAATAAATGAACATTTGGGTATTGTAGATACTCAAATGCAAGGAATAAATGAGCGTTTTATTAGTACAGATACTCGTATCCAAACAAGAGATGAACTTTACATCAGAAACGATAGTTACCTTAAAAATGACCTAATTCAGCAGAAGCGTCTAATAACAATGTTTCTGGAAGAAGCGCGTAAATGTTTGCCAGAACCTTTTAGTCAAGAGCATTTGCAAAGCTTTGTCAATGAAAACCAACATTTTTTAGATGCCTTTTATGTCGCTTTTGAAGATCAGTTTCGAGGTAGTCGTGAGGATATCTTCAATAGTTTAAAAGTATATCTGCCTTTGATTGAGGAAGCTAAGATTGGTACACCTGAATCCCCAATTGTAGATGTGGGTTGTGGACGGGGTGAATGGTTAGAGTTGCTGCGAGAGACTGGATACACAGCAAGGGGTATAGACATCAACAGAGTAATGCTAGAGCAGTGTCGCTCTAGAGGACTTGAGGTGATAGAAGCAGATGTTATTGCCTATTTACGATCTTTACCTGATGGCAGTTTGGGTGCTGTAACAGGGTTTCATATTATTGAGCATCTCCCATTTGAAACGCTAGTTCAGTTATTTGATGAAACAGTCAGAGTACTGAAGCCAGGTGGATTAGTAGTTTTTGAAACGCCAAATCCTAGAAATATATTAGTAGGCTCAGGAGATTTTTACAGAGATCCCACACATAAAAACCCGATTCATCCTGATACAATTAGTTTTATAGCCGAGTCAAGAGGGCTAATTAATAGTAAATCATGTTTTTTTGAAGAAATTGATGGAATAGTGCATCTTATGAATTCATTAGAAATAAAATTTGATGATTTAAATGAATATGTTAAGGTTTCCCGCGACATGGTACTAATAGCTTATAAAGCATGAAAACTAGGAGTTACAACTTTTAAGAATGAGAATAGGAGTTATTACAGTTCAAGTACCTTTCATCCGTGGTGGTGCAGAAATATTAACAGATGGTCTAGTAAAAGCCATTCGTGAAGCAGGTCATGAAGTGGAACAAATATCCATGCCTTTTCGTTTCGTTCCAGTAAGTGAAGTTAAGCGCAGCATGGATATTTGGGCTAGTGAGAACTTTGAGTATATGAATGGCTACACTATGGATTTGGTCATTTGTCTCAATTTTCCCACTTTTTACTTGCAGCACCCTAATAAAGTTGCTTGGATTATTCATCAACATCGCGCTGTATATGACCTTTGGGATACTGCTTTTACTGAAGGTTTATCAACGACATCTGACGGTAAGGCGCTTAGACAAGATATTATTCAACGTGATACGCAAGCATTAAAAAGTTTTCATAAGCTTTTTACTATCGGAAAAACAGTTTCAAAGCGTCTTCAGTATTTTAATCAAATTAGTTCAATTACTCTTTATCATCCACCAAAGCTGGATAGTCATTTTTATAATGCCCCAGCAGAACCTTACATTTTTTTTCCAAGTAGGTTAGAAGGACTGAAAAGACAAGATTTATTAATCAAAGCCATGAAGCATGTCAAATCTCCAGTCGTAGCCTTGCTGGCTGGAGAAGGGGGACAGAAGATGGCTTTACAAAATCTGATTGAGCAACTAGATATCACTCACCGAGTGCGTTTGATAGGAAGGATTTCAGACGCAGAAATGATCGGCTTCTATGCTCATTGTCTGGGTGTTTTTTTTGGTTCCTATGATGAGGATTATGGTTATGTCACGTTAGAGGCAATGTTGGCTGCTAAACCAGTAATTACTTGCAATGATTCAGGAGAAGCAGTAGAGTTTGTAATTGACCAAGAAACAGGTTTTGTTGTTAACCCAGAACCAGAAGCGATCGCACAAGCCATTGATGATTTATACTTTCATCAACAAAGGGCTTTTGCAATGGGTATGGCAGGACTAGAAAGATACAAATCATTAAATATTTCCTGGAATAATGTTATTCAACAAATTTTGTGGTAAATAAATTACAAGTAAAAACATGGGAGTCAATAAGATGAAATATATTAATAATCTGTTCAATGTCAGGAATAAATTCAATGAAAAACCAAGTGATAGTAGATCAGTCGAGCCATACATATACCAGCCAGAAGTTGTGGTTATGGATTTTTCCGAAAGCAGTTTAAAAATTAAGAATTCTGGATATAAAGTTGTAGAATCAGCCATAGATAACAATTCTCCCCGTGTAGTTTCAGAAATTATTGACATTGCTGCAAAATCAGAAATTGATTTTAAATATTATGAAATTGAATTAGATAAATATAAAACCTATTTTGAACAGGCTGAATATTTAAAAAAATATCCTGATTATTATTGCGGTAATCAAGTAGAAAAGTCTCTTGAACATTATTTAGCTCTTCAACTTTTAAACTTAATTAATGAAGATATATTTATTGATATTGCTAGTGAAAACTCACCAGTGCCAGAAATTTATTCTCGGTTGACGGGAGCAACAACTTTTAGTCAGGATATTATGTATCCGGCAGGAGTAAATGGTAATCAAATTGGTGGGAATGCATGTTCTATGCCTATCCCAGACGGGTTTGCATCGAAGGCAGCCTTAACTTGTTCTTTAGAGCATTTTGAAGGCAAGTCTGATACAGAACTATATCAAGAATTATCTCGAATTCTCAAACCTGGTGGTATAGTATGTGTCATACCTTTTTATATTTTTCTAGAAGAAGCAACGCAAACAGATCCAACTATTAGCGTTCCATGTGGTGTTGTTTTTGATAGAAACACAACAGTTTATTGCGCTCAAGGTTGGGGAAACCGTCACGGAAGATTTTACAGTCCCCAATCTTTTGTTAATCGGATTATAAATCCAGTAAAAGAAAAGTTTAAATTTGATTTTTATTATTTAAAAAATGCTGAAATAATAGATCCATCCGTGTATGTACGTTTTGCTTTTACTGCCACACGTTTATAGCTTATGCAAATAGCCATTATTGCTCCTAGTCCTGTTCCATTTTGCATTGGTGGGGCTGAAAATCTTTGGTGGGGACTGTTAAAATCTATAAATCAAGATACTCCTCATCAGGCAGATTTAATTAAACTGCCAAGTCTAGAAATGAATTTCTGGGAACTCATAGATAGCTACAGAAGTTTTTCTAACTTAGATTTGACTCACTTTGATTTAGTAATATCTGGCAAGTATCCGGGATGGATGGTACAGCATCCCAATCATGTTTGTTATATGCTGCATCGTTTACGCGGCTTATATGATACATATCATTTCACTAAATACCCTGAAATTTATAGTTCAAAAAATCGAGAAATTACTAATTTACAGCAGTTTATCAAAAGCAATCAGAGAAATAGGAATGCCTTAAAAGAATTTTTTGAAAGATTAGAACGGCTGCGCTTTAGCTCAAATTGCCCAGGAGATGCGTTTCAGTTTCCTGGGCCTTTAATCCGAGAGTTGGTTCATTTTCTCGATGGGATAGGTTTAGCAACTGATGCAATTAAGAAGTATGCTGCAATTTCTGGTAGTGTAGTCAAGCGCCAAAATTATTTTCCTTTAGGAAGCGCTGTAGAAGTTATATACCCACCCTCAAATATCCCATCTTTTAGTAAAGGTAGTAGCGACTATTTATTCACGGTTGGTCGTTTAGATAGTGCGAAACGTATCAGCTTGTTAATCGAAGCAATGAAATATGTGAAAACAAATATTCAATTGAAGATTGCTGGAACAGGCCCTGACGCTGACTCTCTGAAAAAATTGGCAGGAGAAGACAAAAGAATTATTTTTCTAGGGTTTGTCAATGACCAAGAAATAACAAATATTTATGCTGATGCTCTAGCTGTCCCTTACGTTCCCTACGATGAAGATTATGGGCTAGTGACCATAGAAGCTATGATGAGCGGTAAACCAGTGCTGACTACAACAGATGCTGGTGGCCCTAATGAGTTTGTCATCAATGGTGAGACAGGATATTCAGTCTTACCTGACCCACAAGCACTGGCTGAACGGATTGACTATCTGTGTGAACATCAAGATGAAGCACAACGGATGGGTGTGACAGGTCGGAAGCTAGTCGCAGAAATTAACTGGCAAAATACAGTTGCTCAGTTGTTGGGAGAAACTAAGCCATTAATATCTACATCTGTATCTAGTTCAGTTGTCAAAAGACGCAAAAAAATTACAGTTGCTTTGACCTTTCCTGTTTTTCCTCCTAGAGGAGGTGGACAAAGCAGAGTGTTTTATTTGTATCAGCATCTAGCTAGTCAGTTTGATGTTGAACTAGTAACATTTACAAATGCCGATCAAGATGTATTCAAAGCTGAAATTGCTCCTAACTTATATGAAACGCGAATTCCCAAGTCAAAGAAACATCAAGAGCAAGAGTGCCTAATTGAACAAAAGGTAGGAGTACCAATTACAGATGTAATTATGCCACAACTGTATCATTTAACTCCTGCATATATGGAAGCTTTAAAAGCATCTGTAGAATCTTCCGACTTTGTGGTTGCTTGCCATCCTTACCTTTTGCCTGCAATTCAAGCAGTAACTAACAAGCCAATTTGGTATGAAGCTCAGGATGTAGAAGTAGAACTAAAAAAAGCTATCCTGCCAAATAATGCCATAGGGCATGAGTTATTGGAGATGACTCGCAAGGTTGAAGATGAATGTTGCCGTCTGAGTCAACTAATCATGGTTTGCTCTATCGACGATGCTAAGGCGCTCCATCAAATGTATGGTGTAGATTTAAGCAAAATTATTGAAGTTCCTAACGGCGTAGATTTAGAAATAGTTAATTATGTCGAGATAGAAAAGCGGTATTTAAATAAGCAAAAGTTAGGTTTAGCTGGAAGTTTTACTGCAATATTTCTAGGCAGTTGGCATAGTCCTAATTTAGAGGCGGTACGGCACATTTTTAAAATGGCTCAAGAACTTCCCAATGTTAATTTCTTGGTGATTGGTAGTGTAGGTTTAGCATTTAGGGATGAGCAACGACCTGCAAATGTTGGCTTTATGGGAGCAGTAGATGAAAAAACAAAAGATACTGCTTTTGAATTAGTAGATGTAGCACTTAACCCAGTCACTTTTGGTTCAGGGACTAATTTAAAAATGTTAGAGTACTTTGCATCTGGAATTCCTGTTATTTCTACACCAATTGGTGCAAGAGGGCTAGGAATTGAGGATGGCAAACACTGTGTAGTTGTGGATCTAGAAAAATTTTCGGAAGCGATCGCTCACATAAAGTGTGAAGATTTATCAACAAGGCAGATGCGTGTTGAGTCTGCTAGACGATATGTCGAACAAAAGTTTGATTGGCAAGCGATCGCTAATAATTTTATTCAGGAGATTACCTGGAGATCCTTTGATTTTAAAGACTAAACCTCATCTAAACCGCGTCCACATTGAAAACAGTAGTTTTTCCGTATGAAAAGAAAAAACCCTCATCCCCCAGCCCCTTCTCCCAAATTTGGG
>JAHCSU010000047.1 GCA_023522315.1 Nostoc sp. CCCryo 231-06 | reverse complement strand
GAGGGATTTAGGGTGAGGGCAAAAACTACGGTTCTCAACATAGATGAGGTTTAAATATACTTTAGGTAACTAATTTTGGTTAAATGAGGTAGCTGGTACAAGAAAAAATATATTCTTAAATTAATCTTTATTAGAAGAAAAATTTCTCCCCATACACAATGCCTGCTGTTGATTCCCAAAACCCAAATATTTTTGTCTATCCTCAAAGCACAGTAGACAGAGCGGAGCGATCGCTAGTGTGTTCGCCCTTTAATCTACCTTTATTTGAAGTCATGGGACACCAGAGTGTGTCATTAACTGCGATCGCACTGGAAAATGGCCTCAAGCAGGGCTATACTAAACGCCCTTTATCAGAATTAGCCTGTGACAACGCCTTGGGCTGGCTGATCCAAGTGGGTGTATTACGCCGAGAAGTCGATGGTCAGGGGATTACAGATAGTTTTCGCCTCACTCCCTTGGGTCGGCAGTTGGTGGAACAATATCAGGGAAAAAATTGGCGGACACCTTCATGGCGCGATCGTTTATCCGATGCTGTGATTCGTTGGTTGCGGGTACCTTTTTAGAATAAAAAACCAAAAAGTTAGGATTAGGGAATCAAAGGGAACAATATATACGGAAACATCACATCTATTCATGAAGTCTTTACCATAATTATCCTAATTGAAATTTCTGATAGTGCTGGTAAAGAGATGAAGCAGAAAAGAAGGGTGCTGCTCTTGCAAGGGGTATAAATTATACAGGAATTCTCCTCCTGTTCTCTGCTCTCATGTTTTTAACTGATGGACGGATTGCCATATAATTGTTCACTCCTAAGAATTCACCCTGTATCCTGAAAAACTAACGAATAACAACTATGAAATCAATTATGGTGGTGGGGACAACATCCCATGCAGGGAAATCACTTTTAACTACAGCTATTTGTCGCATTCTGTCGCGGCGTGGCTGGCGAGTGGCTCCCTTTAAAGGTCAAAATATGGCTTTAAATGCTTATGTCACTGCTAGTGGTGGTGAAATTGGTTATGCCCAAGCAGTGCAAGCTTGGGCGGCGGGAGTCGTGCCTTGGGTAGAAATGAACCCAATTTTACTCAAACCTCAAGGGGATATGACTTCCCAAGTAATTATTAAAGGTAGGTCTGTTGGTAAAGTTAGTGCCTCAGATTACTACGAGCAATATTTTGATCTGGGGTGGCGGACAATTGAAGAATCGCTACAGCATTTAGGAACAGAATTTGACATGGTGGTTTGTGAAGGTGCCGGTAGTCCAGCAGAGATTAACCTCAAGCACCGCGACTTAACTAATATGCGGGTGGCAAAATATTTGAATGCGCCAACCATGTTAGTGGTTGATATTGATCGGGGTGGTGCTTTTGCCCATGTCGTTGGAACCTTAGAGTTATTAGAACCAGATGAACGCGCCTTAATTAAGGGTATAGTAATTAACAAGTTCCGAGGGCAGCGATCGCTCCTAGATCCGGGGATAAAATGGTTAGAAGAACGTACAGGTATCCCCGTTATCGGTGTTATACCCTACTTACAAGAAGTGTTTCCGGCGGAAGACTCCCTTGATTTGCTAGAACGTCAATCTTCGTCAAGTAAAGCCCAAACTGACCTTAATATTGCCGTTATCCGCTTACCCAGAATTGCCAATTTCACCGACTTTGACCCACTCGAATCAGAAAGCACTGTTTCAGTGAAATATCTCAGTCCAAAGCAAGATTTAGGACATCCTGATGCCGTAATTCTCCCAGGCACAAAGACCACAATTGCTGATTTGCTAGTGCTGCAAAAAAGCGGTATGGCAGAAGCTATCCAACACTATGCTGCTTCTGGGGGAACGGTTTTAGGTATCTGCGGTGGCTATCAAATGCTCGGTCAAATCATTGCTGATCCAGAAGGGATAGAGGGACAAGCGGGCAGGTATCAGGGGTTAAATCTTTTACCAATCAGAACTGTAATTACTGGACAAAAAATCGCCCGCCAGCGCCAAGTTAGCTCGAATTATCCGCAACAGGGCTTGCCAGTAAATGGCTTTGAAATTCACCAAGGGCGATCGCGCATCGAACAGCAAGGTGTAGACCCTCAATCTTACCATGCCCTATTTGACGATATTAATTTAGGGTTAGTGGATAGTTGTCAATCAGTCTGGGGAAGTTACCTGCACGGGCTTTTTGACAACGGCCCTTGGCGACGAGCTTGGTTAAATCGCCTCCGTCAACAGCGCGGTTTAAAATCTTTGCCCACCGGTGTTGCTAACTACCGAGAACAGCGAGAACAGATTTTGGATTCTTTAGCCACTGAAGTAGAAAGCCATTTAGACTTAAGTCTGTTTTTGTCTTAAGCTAAAGTGCATAAAAATCGCACATTTTTTCGTTCAAACTGTCATTTGTCATTAGTCATTTGTTTTTACAAAACACTAATGACCAATGACAACCCTTATGAGTAAATACTAAATTAAATGTGTAACTTTGATGATTGTTCGTGTCCACTTTTTACCAGATGATGTCACAGTAGATGCCGAAGTGGGAGAAGCCCTATTAGATGTAGCAGACCGGGCTGGGGTATTTATTCCCACCGGTTGCCTCATGGGGTCTTGTCACGCTTGCACCGTCGAATTAGAGGATGGAGAGATCATCCGCGCTTGTATTACAGCAGTACCGCCACGCGAGGAATTGACGATTAATTTGTTTAGCGACCCAACTTGGTAATATCGCCCCTGTTATTGAGAAGGACTGATATGCTATGGCAATATTAATGACTATCATCCTTAAAGGAGAAGAAGATGGCACGGCCACCCATCCATCCTGGAAAGGATATTACCTGAGTTAAAACAAGTCAAGGCATAAAAAAATCGAATATTCGATTTTTTTGGATAGATAGCAAGAAACTTTGACACATTGTTTTGATTGTGCAGATCGCATTTTTTCAGAAAATTAATGCCAAAGAAAGATAAACTCAAGTACCAAACGAGTTAGCTATGGCAAATGGAATTGAAGCTTTAGAGTCTCTAATTATTGCTTACGAAACTGTCGGCGATCCACTTCCAAAACCAACAGTAAAATCAAATTAATGAAATTTATCATGCGATATAGCAGTTCCCATTCACATGCGGTACAACATTATATCGCCAAGTGTAAGGGCACGGCACTGCCGTGCCCCTACGGGTGTACTAACTGAAGAAGCAAGAATATTATCTTCAATTTTTTTGATAATTAGTATACCTTTTATAGTTGACAATAAATCAGCTTAGTATTAGGAATTTACTGGATGTAAATGCAGGGCTATTTCGTTCTAAACAGAAACCGCCCAGAACTGAAGTTCCGCGGCTCATAGCTCAAGTCCGTTTTAACGGACTATAACATGAGTCTCAGTCGTCTAAAGACTACTTTCGCTATTAGACTCAGAATTCATTCTGAGGGGGCCTAGATGAGAATGAAATAGCCCTGGATGTAAATGACGGATTAATCTCACTAAAAGAAGGGATTAGTGTTGAAAGACCTTACACTGATAATTCCTAAATCGCTGTAAATGTCCTAACTCTTATTAGGCAGTAATAAGCAAAATGCAAATGCTTGCTACTGCCTGCTTTTGCTATCTATATCAATTAGCTTTAACATTCAGCGCGTATTCTTTAAACCTTTCCAAATCAGCTTGAATCGTCGATTCAACTATGCGTCCCAAAAACAAGTTATCCATGATTTTGCCAATAATGCCGGGGATAGCGTAGGAAATGGTCATTTTGACAATGCTACCATTCTGGCGATCGTAAAAGCGAATCGCTCCCTGATTCGGCAAACCATCAATCGATTCCCATTGGATAATTTGGTTGGGAATAACTTTGAGGATTCGGGATTTCCAAGTAAATTCTAGACTGCCAGTTTTTAATTTCCAAAGAGATATATCTGGATTATCTGGCGGAACTTTCACAGAATCTATCCACTTCATCCACCGGGGCATTTGCTCTAAATCAGCCCAGAGGCTCCATACTAAATCTATGGGAGCGTCTACTTCTACCTGCACAGTATGCTCTAACCAATCTGACATTCTCTCTTCTTCCTTCTCTTTGAGATGCTTTGCATAGCTTGCTTCTTTGCAGGAGTACGCGGTTAGTTATTTCTGTGAACTACCCACAGTGACTTGGAGTACCAAGTACAGTTTGGGCTTCTGTAATC
>JAHCSU010000468.1 GCA_023522315.1 Nostoc sp. CCCryo 231-06 | reverse complement strand
TCGCTATTAGACTCAGAATTTATTCTGAGGCGGGCTAAATGAGAATGAAATAGCCGTGCTAATTGCGAGCAGAACAAAATATTATTTTAAATCATGTTGTAAATCTTACTGAACTTACTTAATAAAACTAAGTAATATCAAAGGATTTTAATAAGTTTTTGTTGCTCAAGAAAAGTAAAACAGGATTTGTACGAGCTAATTTCATCTCAAAAAAGAAAATAATCTACTAAATGCTCCGAATAAGTAAGTGTAAATTCTGTACTATATCACTTAAATAAATACAGTATAATATAGCACTAATTACTCTGTACAGAGTTTGCCGATCTACCTGTTTTTGGTTCTTCTTGAGCAAACATAGGTTTGTTCACTGTTAGTCTTTGTTAAAGGGTAGGGTAGCGCCTTGATGGATGCTCTCCTGTGATTATATGGCTGAGTAATTTTACAAGAAGTATATTGTATACAATGAGTTGCTTATGCCTGGGAAGACAAGAAAAATATGTTGTTGTCGCGTAAAGCCATTGCTACACCTTTTATAATTTGTGTGTGTATTTTAGGAGTTGGCTTGATTCAATTCCCACAATTACAAAAGCTGATAAATAGCAAAGAATCTGCCTCTTTAGAAGTTTTAGAGAAAGAAATAAAATCAGAAAGTATCCGTCTTAATTTTCTCCAAAAAATGCCTAGTTTTGGTTATGATAACTTTATCGCCGATTTGGTATATCTCAATTTTTTACAATATTTTGGAGATGATCAGGTTCGGGATAAAACAGGTTATAGTTTAAGTCCAGAATATTTTGAAGTAATTATAGAACGTGACCCGCGATTTTTGGCAGTGTATCAGAGTCTTTCTATCAGTACTTCATTGTATGCTGCTATGCCAGAACGCGCGATCGCATTGTCAGAGAAAGGCTTAAAATCATTATCTCCCTGGATTCCCGAAAAGTCTTATTACGTGTGGCGTTATAAAGGAATTGATGAGCTATTATTTTTAGGCAATGCTCAAGCTGCCCAAAAATCTTTTGCAACGGCGGCAAACTGGGCTAGTAACTTTTCAGATGCAGAGAGTCAGCTTATAGCTAATAGTTCCCAAAAAACTGCTGAATTTTTGAGTCGAAATCCTAACAGTAAATATGCTCAAATTTCTACCTGGGCAATGGTTTTAAATAATCAAGTTGATCAGAGAACTCAAAAACGTGCAATTAAGGAAATTGAAGCTTTGGGAGGAAAAGTAATTACAACTACTGAAGGTGCTAATAAAATTCTATTTCCCCCAAAAGATTAAGCAATTGGGCATTGGGCATTATATAAATGACAAATAATATTTTTTGGTATGACGGTAAATTAATTCACTCCCAAACCCTAGAGTTAAATATTAACGATCCGGGGTTACTTTATGGGGCGACTGTTTTTACAACGTTGCGGGTTTATGAGAATTCCCTAGATAGTAGTTTAACTAATTGGCTTTCACACTGCGATCGCCTACTTTTATCAGTACAATCTTTTGGTTGGCAGCAACCAGATTGGAACCGTCTACGTCAAGGCGCTCAAATTCTCCTCGCCCACTTCCCCGTTCTCAGAATTACCCTCTTTCCCGATGGACGGGAGTGGATAACTGGCAGATTATTACCACAAGATTTGATAGAAAAACAAAATAATGGAATTTTATGCGCTGTTGCGAGTTCGGAATTTGATCGTTCTCTCCCCTCTCATAAAACTGGAAACTATTTGAGTGCTTGGTTAGCAAAAACTAGTTTAGATGCTCAAGAAGCAATATTAGTTGATGATCAAGGAAATTGGCTAGAAACCAGCACAGGCAACCTTTGGGGATGGTGCAGGAGCAGTTGGTGGACGCCGCCAAAAAAGGCAGGAATTTTACCGGGAATTGTGCGATCGCAACTTGTAAACTGGTTGAAAAATCACCAGATGCCAGTGCGGGAAGAACCTTGGAGCGTGGAGTTAGTGCAGCGGTTTGAAGCGATCGCCTACACTAATAGTGTGGTAGAAATTATTCCCATTCATACCGTTCATCAGCCTTCAGGGTCGCTACAATATAATCCCTACCATGAAAGTTTTCAGCTAATAAGGGAGCTTTTTTTAGCATGACAACCACGCCAAATTTGTTATATCTTAAGATAAGTTAACATAATTCTTAATAATCACCTTTGTGATCAGAGACGCTAGGCGATTGCGCGAAAAATACCGGAGGATAGACCTTAGTGAATAAAAGATGGAGAAATGCAGGGCTGTACGCGCTGCTGTTTATTGTCGTAATTGCGCTGGGAACAGCATTTTTTGACAAACAACCCCAAAGCAGAGAGACATGGCGATACAGTAAGTTTATTCAAGAAGTTCAACAAGGCGGAGTTGAAAAAGTCAGCCTGAGTGCAGATCGTTCTACAGCACTGGTTACATCCAAAGATGACGGAACTAAACGGATTGTTACCTTAGTCAACGATCCAGACTTGATCAATACTTTGACTTCTAAAGGCGTTGATATTTCTGTTTTGCCCCAAACCGATGAAGGATTTTGGTTTAAGGCACTGAGCAGCTTATTTTTTCCTGTATTGCTTTTGGTTGGCTTATTCTTCTTGCTACGTCGCGCTCAAAGTGGCCCAGGTAGCCAAGCGATGAACTTTGGCAAATCTAAAGCCAGAGTCCAAATGGAACCACAAACTCAGGTAACATTTGGCGATGTTGCTGGTATTGACCAAGCCAAGTTGGAATTAAACGAAGTTGTAGACTTTCTGAAAAACGCCGATCGCTTTACCGCCGTTGGTGCAAAAATTCCTAAAGGTGTACTCTTAGTTGGCCCTCCTGGTACAGGTAAAACTCTCCTAGCTCGTGCCGTAGCTGGTGAAGCAGGTGTACCTTTCTTCTCGATCTCCGGTTCGGAATTTGTAGAAATGTTCGTCGGTGTGGGTGCATCCCGCGTCCGCGATTTATTTGAGCAAGCTAAGACTAATGCCCCTTGTATCGTCTTCATCGATGAAATTGACGCCGTAGGTCGTCAACGGGGTGCAGGTTTAGGTGGTGGTAACGATGAGCGGGAACAAACCCTCAACCAGTTGCTCACAGAAATGGACGGCTTTGAAGGTAATACTGGCATCATCATTATTGCCGCTACCAACCGTCCTGATGTCCTAGATGCAGCCCTATTGCGTCCTGGTCGCTTTGACCGTCAAGTTGTGGTAGACCGTCCCGACTATGCCGGACGCAGCGAAATTCTCAAAGTTCACGCCCGTGGCAAAACCTTGGCGAAAGATGTGGATTTGGATAAAATTGCCCGTCGTACCCCTGGATTCACTGGCGCAGATTTATCCAACCTGCTCAATGAAGCCGCAATTCTGGCAGCACGCCGGAATTTGACTGAGATTTCGATGGATGAAATCAACGACGCAATTGATCGCGTATTAGCTGGGCCAGAGAAGAAAGACCGGGTAATGAGCGAAAAGCGCAAAACCTTGGTAGCATATCACGAAGCTGGTCACGCCTTAGTTGGTGCTTTGATGCCAGACTACGATCCTGTGCAGAAGATTAGCATCATCCCTCGCGGTCGCGCAGGTGGTTTAACTTGGTTTACCCCCAGCGAAGACCGGATGGACACAGGTTTATACAGCCGTGCTTATCTGGAAAATCAGATGGCTGTGGCTTTGGGTGGTCGGATTGCTGAAGAATTAATCTTTGGTGAAGAAGAAGTTACCACTGGTGCTTCCAACGACTTACAACAAGTAGCACGGGTTGCGCGTCAGATGATTACCCGATTTGGCATGAGCGATCGCTTAGGCCCAGTCGCTCTTGGTCGTCAACAAGGTAACATGTTCCTCGGACGAGATATCATGTCAGAGCGCGATTTTTCTGAAGAAACCGCCGCCGCCATTGATGAAGAAGTCCGCAAACTTGTAGATGTAGCCTATACACGCGCTAAAGAAGTGTTGGTGCGTAACCGCCACATTTTAGATCAGATAGCGCAAATGCTAGTTGATAAAGAAACGGTAGATGCTGAAGAGTTGCAAGAAATTCTGTCGAATAACGATGTAACAACTGCTGCCTTTGCCTAATTTAATGAATAGTTAGGAGTTAAGAACAATTCCTAACTCCTAATTGTCAAAAAAGCCCGGTCATGAAGACCGGGCTTTTAATATGGGGTTATATACCCCGAAGGTTTCGTTATAGAGTTTCAGTATAAATCGCTAGTCTGATAGAGACTACCACTTGAGCATAATCAATTCCGGAAAATTAGAAAAATTTTTTAGATACACCAAAATAAAAAAAGCTAGAACTCTGGCTTCAAAAGGAAAAAGATAAAATCTAGCTACAACTTTATGACTTACGCATTGACAAGAAAGACTAAATATGGATAAGTTTAAAAATCACATCTTTTGTAAGGGCACAGCATGGTGTAAGCTGATGTGCAGCTAAATTGTATAACGCGAAAACGTAAAATTATTGTAGTGCGGGCAAGATGCCCGCGTCGCATATACAAATTAAATACGCAACAGCTTATTTACGAATCGCAGGATAATTAAGAAAAGCCTGAAATAACCTATTTTAGTTAAATTACATCACGATGCATTTGTACAGTGCGTAAGTCCTAAACTTAAGAAGTCTGGATGGTAAAAAAATCCCCCCTGGTTTACTTAAAGCCTTACTAGCTATGGCATAGGCAGCTCGAATGCACTGGCTTTTCGGGGGTGATATGGCAGTTTCCTATGACCCCAATCTACCAGCGATGTCTACGACGGGCTACACCTACGTGCCAGATGCATTTTTAAGTCTGGGAGTCCGATACTCAACCAGTCGCCGATATTAAACTCTAGATGTCGGTTTCAAAAATAGCCATGCCACAAAGAAGGTAGCCGCCGTAAATAGTTGCGTCAAATCCAAAGCAGATAGATAGCCATCCGCAAATGAAGCAATACTGCGATCGGTAATGCCGAATACCCAGGATGACAATCCAAACAGCCAGATTCCATTCTTGAGATTTCCGACGAATTCCTTGGAGTCTGATGGTTCTTTGTCTTTCATGATTTTCTGTTCTAGTGGTGAAAAACTTGATGATTGATGCGAAATACCTGCCATTAAGAATTTTTTCTGACTCCTGACGGTAAATTTACACTTCCTATTAATAATATTAATAAATATTCCAGCTACTTGACTTAACTGCCGAAAGGTACATGTCCTAATCATGACATTCCTTCTTTGGTTCTGTCACCTCTGATAGACGGCAATGTGTTGAGTTCTCAGCTTTATCAGGTCAGGTTTGAATACTAAGATTACATAATTTTTAAATAAC
>JAHCSU010000467.1 GCA_023522315.1 Nostoc sp. CCCryo 231-06 | reverse complement strand
CGTGAGGTATCATTAACACGGAAATATTCGGTGAAGAAGTAGTCAGGGCTGCCGTACTGGGCAATGACCTTCATAAACCAGAGGTTTGTTACATCCTGCATGGGCGCAAGAGCGGTGAGGGCTAGGTCTTTCTGGAGCGATTGGGGGAGCGATACCTGAGACGACATAGAGATTCCAGCGTTCGACAGGGTATCAATCATATTACGTCTTGAGAGGTAAACAAGAAATTGTCCATAAGATGAGCAGGAAGATTAAGTAAATTGCGCCAACTAGCCCAAACTCAATCAGAGGAATATAAGTTACTTCGTAAATTCTGCCCAAGCCGCGTTCAGTCAGCCCATAAACGGCCATTACACTTACTAAAAAGGCTCCGTAGATAGCCCGTTTAGTTGAGATACTTAGAGGTAGACCGTGGAGTTGAGTAAGTACTAAAATGCCAAGAAAACCAAAGAGGAATGTTGGCCACTTGCTTTGTCCTAGCATAAACGATACAACTATACTATGTAACAGCACTGATATCTCCAAAGTAAATGTCCACCAACGATTTACATGGGTGCGGTTAAAAATCAATGACGATTGCAGCAGAAGCAAGAACATATAGAGAAAACCAATCAAGTGCCCCAAAGTCGCTTCCATTGGATGATACCAAAAGGTGTAGATAGCGGCAAAGGAGAAAAAGTAGCCGTGGTACAGCTTGATAATTTGCAAAAACTGTTGATGGAATGGAACAGAATTGCCAAAAAACAAACCACGTCGAGGCGTTTCCAAAATCAGTACGAAGACCAGTAGGAGGACAACCGCGCCCTGAGAAGCCCAAATTGAGGTATCTTGAGCTAGAGCATCGTACCAAATATAGGTCTGGAGGAAGTGTAAAGCAATGAATGCACCATTAATAGCAAGCATGAGGTAATTAATCGGGTGCAACGCTGATTTATATTTTAGCTGCGATCGCTGCGCCCACCAGATACACCCCCAAATGCTAAACTGATGCCCAAGGTACATGCCCCAAGCCGTCGCTCGACTCCAAAAGGTTGGTTGGGGAAGCTTCCAGTAATACCAGTTTAATCCTTGGTCAGGAAGTTTGGTGATGCTTGCAGGAATGCTTCCACCTACCCAAATTGCGTAGGTGAGGAGGATGCTTACAATGATGCCTAAAAACAATGCTCGGCGACCTGTCATATTAATTCCTAATTCGTAATAAAAAGCGGGAATAACCTTCTCAAATTCCTCCAATTTATCGGAGGATCTAAAGTTTTGGATACATCAGCTATCACTTTTAAAAAATTCTCTAAAACCTAGATGATCAGGCGATACGTTCTGTCTTTTGTTCAGATGCGCTTGTTGTCACTCGCAAACTAAGAGTCAAAGCTAGTAGCATTACTAAAGATCCACTTAAAAAAGGAGCAGAACTCCCAAATTTCATAAAACTAACCCCTGCCCACGTTGGGCCACCGATACGCGCCAGCGCAGAGCAAGAACTAGCAATACCTAATATTTGTCCTTGTTCTTCTGGGGCTGTCATTTGGGAAATTAAGCTGTTCAATATTGGTTGGCTAACACTAATTCCCCATGCTACAAGCGTGGTACCGACCAACAATAAAATTAAGCTTTGTGAGAATCCAATTAGCAGTAATCCTAAACCTAACCCTAATATCCCCAAGATAAGTAACTTTATTTCACCGAAGTATTTCTTGAGGAATCCGATCAGTCCTCCTTGAATTATTGTGCTGACAATCCCCATGAAGGCAAAAAGATAACTAGTTTGTTGAGGGCCCCAGTTTAATTGTTGCTGAGACCATAAAGCCAATGTAGAGTCCATAGCCGCAACAGCAAAGGTAACAAAAAAGTAGATGCCAACAAGCAAGCAAAACTGTGGACGTTGTGACAGCTGTAGCAAGTTCAGGCGTCGCTGACGGTAGCGATGAGCTTGGATTTTGGCTCTAGTCTCAGAATTTAGAGATTCTGGAAGTAACATCAAAGCACAAAGCAATGCTAATAAAGATAATCCGGCTGCGAACAACGACGGTAGATGAAAGTTAGCGTTGTTTGGATCAGACCCGATCATAAGTCCTCCAATAGCTGGGCCGAGAATGAAACCAAGACCAAAAGCTGCTCCGATTATGCCCATGCCACGAGATCGATTAGCTGGCGTGGTAATATCTGCTATGTACGCTTGAGCAGTAGCAATATTGCCTGCCATAATCCCGGCAAGACTACGAGCAATAAACAAAATCCATAATGAGTTGGCAAAGCCTAACCCTGCGTATGCGATTACAGAACCGAATAAAGTCAGTAATAAAATTGGACGGCGGCCGTAGCGATCGCTAAATTTACCCCATAATGGTGCAAATAAGAACTGCATTAAAGAATAAATAGCTACAAGTAGTGTCGCTTCATTAGGTTTTGCGCCGAATTGTTCAGCATACAAAGGCAGTATCGGCAGGATAATTCCGAAGCCGAGCAAGTCTATAAATACAGTCAAAAATAAGACGAATATAGCCCTGCTATTATTTTTAGTCTGCATAGTGGAATTCACTTTTATAATAAATATGTGTAACTTGGATTAATTTTATAGACAATAGGGAACACTTGATCATAAAAAAATCTTGAATGCAACCAGTAATCATCTCAAGCAAAATGATTGAATTTGAGTGTGGTTGAGCAAAATAGCATGGAACAAACCCACTAGAAAAATCAAGCCAATAATACTACTAATAAAAGCAACTATAGTCTCGTGCTTCCGTATAGCTTTTTGGATCTTAGTGTCTATGATCTGTTCTAATTCTTTGTATGACATTGACTTTAATTTGGAATTTGGCTAAAGATAAGAATTATGTGGAACTTACGTCTGACTGAAGTTTGAGTATGTCCAAGAAATTGATCTTATTCAATGACGAATTCTTTTGACACTGTGAAAATGTCAAAAGAATTCGTCATTGATAATACTCGCCTCCGGCGAGAAACAAGCTACGTAATTGTTAACTACAATCACTGTTAGGCGATTTCCGGAAAATAAATTATCTGATATACTGATTAAGTTAGTTATGATTTCCTACTGACAATACGGTTATGATAAGCACTCCTCACCTAAAAGTGTGATCTGGGAAAAAGAGTGCATGTTTGAATTTACCCTTTCCCCTTAACCGAACTGTATTGTCCCTACTGGGAAAAGGGCTGTTTTAACTGACCTGGTGATTTCTTATTTAGAAATGTCTTGAGCTAAGGACTCATCACTGATAGCAACACGAAAAAGCGAGTTTGCGTACCCCTATGGGGATCTTGCTAGCCAGAACGTCTCGTAGATAGGGTTTTCCAGACCACCCAATCAAAGATTTTGGTGTGGGCTGCTGTACCCTCTTCAATTACAAATTACGTAGCTTGCTTATCGCTGGAGGCGAGTATTACGAATTAGCAATTATTTGATCAAGGGCGCTGACGTAGTTTTAAAACAGCACCTGAAATACCAAAAGCTAATATCGCTAAGGTCAAAGTTGGTTCAGGAGCTGCAACAATACTTACCTGATTAATAGCCAAGCCGTATTGTGGAGCAGAACTGCTAAAAACGAGTCGTGAAATGTTTGCAGTGTCACTACGAACCCCCAAGAATACTGCCGAGTTATCTAATTTTAGCGACGAAGTACTTAAAGCTGAGAAACTACCCAACAAGTTATTCTTACTATCAAAAGCGTTGATAAAAGTTTCAACTTCTAAATTACTAATATCTACAGCTATCTGAGTACCAGCGCCAAAAACAGGCTGGGCAAAACTAATGCTGAAAGGCCCTCCGTTCCCCTGAGTACGAGGATCAGGAGAACCAGGAGGAAGAGGTCGAAAACCTGCTGGGTCTATACCTCCGAAGAGAATAAAATCTCCTTGGGCGAAGTTAGTCCGAATGCCAGGTGGAGGTAACGTTTGAAAGATAAACGGTGGAGTAATCTGACGATTTTTAGCTGGAGCTATATTTACATCTAAGCCTAAACCACCTTGGGATGTTGCTGAAAAAGAGTTAGGTAAAAAAACAGAAAAGTCAGGCGCAGACGGATTGAATACTTTACCTAAGCTTCCCCAATCAACTTCATCATTGCCTCCTAAAAGAGCGCGTTCATTTACTAAAAATGTAGCTGCTTTAACTGGTAATGGGAGAATCGTTATTATTGCTGTAATTGCTGATAAACATTTAACAGATAACTTGAATAATTGATTTCTCGTAAATGCCACAAGGTTTACTCCGGAATTTTGTAGAATAATATCATTAAAATGGAATAATTAAACACTCAGGATGAGGTAGTGTGTTGCTCTGGTTCAGAGAGCTAAAGCAACTGCCGTGTTCAATGGTAATGTGTCATTGCCCAGTCCACCATCAATTACGTCATTGCCACCTCTACCATCAATTAGGTCATCACCAGCCAGACCAGTTAATTGATTATTTTGACTATCGCCCCTAATGCTGTCAGCTTCATTTGTGCCAATGACATTGGCAATCTCGGCTATTTTGAATGTTAATGTTCCCAAAGCAGGAACGTTATTGAAGAAGATAGTTTGGGCTTCTAGATCAGCGGTGATAGATACCCCAGACGAAGATTGAGACTGAGGCAAAATTATGATGTTATTAACATCTTTAGTATCGATTTTCTGCTCACCCAATATATTGGAATCGTCTACACCAAAAATATCTAGAAGAACAATGGGTATAATATATTTCTTTGTAGCTTTACATATCAAATATGCTTCATAGTTTTAATATTTGCATAAGGCAAGGTCTTGAATTATAAATTTCTGATGAAATCACCTTAAACATAATTAATGTTGTTTTATATATCTGATTAACTAAACATGCATAAGGATTCAGTTTTTCCAAAAATGCGTTATTGTGTCGAAAATATTTTGAGGTGTTCATACTGGATTTTGGTGAGCGATCGCTTTAGGACTTATGCATTCACAATAAATACCAAATATGAACAAGTTTAAAAACCCCATCTTTCATAAGGACACAGCATGGTCTATTTACGTAGTTTACCGCCGTAGGCATCGCAGGATAATTAAGAAAAGCCTGAAAACTTCCGGGAGCATCGTTAATGCACATCACGATAAATTTGTACAGTACGTTAGTTAAACGCTTGTCTTATTTGCGACAGGCTGCGCGTAGCAAGACACCCAAAGGGGTATGCCAACGTCTTCTGGTGGCGCATCTCAGACTTATTTGCATAATTTCGGATACATTACCGCAAATGCGCTGATACTTTATTTTCTCCTCTTCATAAAATCCGCAAAAACACCGTTACGCTATTTCTACTTGTGATCAAAACTTAGAGCATCCAGTTTATTAGGGCGTGTTTATGACCAACCCTGTAAAGACGGTTATCCAAGTCAATCTGGAGATGGCTCTAGAAGTAGCTCATGAATTGGAGCTTGCTCCATACATTCAACTCGGTTCTTATTGTTTGGAGATTTTACGCGAGATTGGATGTCCTGGGACTGAACTCCCAGTTAACTTACAAACTCGTGATCAGCAGCTAAACTTTATCACAGGCTTTGCGTCTTATGCTTTTGGGGAGGTACAAAATGTACAAAGCATTAATTGAAGATATATTTTCTGATCCAGAAGAGACACAGGAAATTACTTTTCCTGCCACAGATAAAGATTTGTTAATTTTCACAGAAAAATTTTTAGGGTTTGAAATTCCTTCAAAAGTTTTCTTACAAGCTATAGCCATTGCTGATTACGATGGTGCAGCTGCTTTCCGCTACGTTGATAATTATTTGACAACACTCAAAAAGAAGAATAAGGGTAAGCATAAAAAATTACTTGTATTAGGTGCTTCGACTAAATTTGACAATAATTGATGTGTTTCTTTACAAGCTCACCCTGAACCAATTCGATTTAGATAAGATAATTTGTAGAGACGTTGCAATGCAATGTCTCTACACACATCTGTCCCACATTGACAAGAAAGAACAATTAGAATTTATCTAGAAGCTAGTGGTGGGATATCTATTAGAGCAAGCATTTTTATGTATGTGCTAATTACGTTAAAGTAGCGCCATTAGGAATTAGTATTAATCTCTTTTAAGACACACTTGTTCATAGCTTTTACCAGCAATATCCCAAGTGAATTCTGTTTCTACCAGTTGTCTGGCGTTGTGAGACAATTCTGAACGCAGATGTGGATGATCAAAAAGTTGACTAATAGCAGTGACGTACTCCGCCGGTTTATTAGCTCGTAATGCCCGTAATGGATGACTAGCACCGTCTACGACTAATCCTTCTAAGCCGCGATCGCTAGCCACTATCGGTACACCAGCTGCCATTGCCTCTAAAGTTTTATTTTTAATACCAAACCCTGTCCGCATGGGTACAACGCAGATGGTAGATTGATGTAAATACTCTACCATCGAAGGCACACGCCCAATCACATTAATTCCTGGTTTTTGATCAAGTGCTAAAACTTCTGACACCGGATGAGAACCGACAATATCGAAAGTTGTATTAGGATACAATTTTTGGATTTCTGGCAAAACTTCGTTGCTGAAAAAGCAGACAGAATCAATGTTTGCCAAATTATCCATTGCACCGATGAAAATTAAACGGTGTCCACCTGGATCGGTGGTACGGTTGGGGAAAGAAACTAAATCTACACCATTGGGAATAACTGTAATTTCACTATTGGGGTTAAACTCTTGTAGTTGAATTTTATCTTCTTCTGTTGTCGCAACAATTGCCGAAAATTTAGCACAGTAGTTTTGCTCATAACGACGCAAAAGTGGCAGATTAATTTTGTCTCTGAGGGAATTTTCTGAAATGCCCGTTGATAGTTGGTTTCGACAGGTAGCGTAAACAGAACTATGAACATTAACTATAGTTTTTAGCTGTTTCTGAAAATGGGGCTGCACATAAACTTCATTGACGCTATGTTCGCAGGTAATCACATCACATTTCCCCGCTTCCACCCAGTTATCAACCCATGTTTGCATCTCAACTGAGTAGCGGTTGAGTACACTTGGCGGTGTTCCCTGTTGCAGAAATTTACCAAATCGCTGTATTTTCTTCAATATTCCGGTGGTTTGAAAATCTGGCGGGCGTTCAAAAATGGCTAGATGATCCACACAATCGCGTAATCCTGCTACTTCTGCGTCTGTAACATCGCCCTCGCGTTGAGTCGCCAGGGTAATACTATGGCGTTGACTCAGGTATTTAAGTAAATTAAATGTCCTGACTTGGGTTCCCCCGCGCGTTGGTGGGTAGGGAAAGGTGGAAGAGAGCATTAAAATATTCATATAAATGATCAATCAAATGTGATACATATACCATGACCTCATTGGAGGCTGTATGTCATCATTTGATTTAATGATGCCATTACGCCAGTGAATGCCGCTTGGGGAAACACGAGTACCCGCATTCACAGCAATCACAGCACTTCCAGCTTGTTCTAGGGGATCAGCGAAACTGTTGGATAAAGCCAGTAATGAAGACATAAGATTTTTGTGCCAACTTTCTTAGATGTTTATCAGAAAATTGGGTCTAAAACCCCGTCGTTCTACGACGGCTTTATATTAATTTTTCTTTTACAGTATTTACGGTATAATGTAAGGAGTATTTACAATATGTATGGAACAAGCTTTCCGCTATCGTTTTTACCCAAGTCCTGAACAAGAAATCTTGTTGCGGAAAACTATGG
>JAHCSU010000466.1 GCA_023522315.1 Nostoc sp. CCCryo 231-06 | reverse complement strand
CGTTGACCCCGGCCACTTTTCCCGACAGCGAACGAAGCGGATCCGGTTCCGAAATCTGGGCAATTTTGCTGCTGTTGATGGTGCTCACCGAGTAGCCCAGCGCTTTCTTTTCCCGGGTAATTCCAACGGCGGTGACAACAACTTCGGTCAACTGCTTGGTGTCGGTGGCGAGGGAAACGTCGATGGTGGTCTGGGAACCGATGGTCACTTCCTGGGTCTGGAAGCCGATAGAGGAGAAAACGAGTGTTGTGGCTCCCGCCGGGACATTAATCTGGTACTCGCCCTGAGCGCCGGTCACCGTTCCAATTTGCTGGTTTCCTTTGACTGATACCGTCACGCCCGGCAAAACCGTGCGCTCTTCTGCTGTAATGACCTTACCACGAACGGCATTCTGCTGAGCGTGGCTCAGGAAGGCACAGAGTAGCAGGAAAAATGTGAGTTGTACACATTTTGTCATAGAATTTAATAGAGTAAGTGAAAAATAGGTTAGGTACAGTTTTAAACTAATTATTTCAAATTAAAGAGTATTTTGTGAATATTAAGTTAATTTTTAAACATAAATTTTTAAAATATTTAATATTTAGAATATTATCAGTAAAT